>DASQJV010000199.1:0-2145 GCA_035630855.1 Allosphingosinicella sp.
CAGTCCAGGCTGATGCAGGACCGACTGAAGAGCGCCGGCGCGCAGAGCGAGCTGGTCGTCTATCCGGGCCTCGACCATCAGCTGGAGGACGGCGCGGTCCGTACCGACATGCTGAGGCGGAGCGACGCCTTCCTGCGCAAGACGATGAAGATCCAATAAGAAATGGGCGGCACCCGCGGGTGCCGCCCTTGATAATTCCTCCCCGGCATTTGCCGGGGAGGGGGACCAGGCGAAGCCTGGTGGAGGGGTTCTTCCGGATTCCGCAGAACCCCTCCACCGCACTTCGTGCGGTCCCCCTCCCCGCGAAATCGCGGGGAGGATTATTTTAGCGCGAGTAGAACTCGACGACCAGATTCGGCTCCATGCGGACCGGATAGGGGACCTCGTCCAGCGTCGGAACGCGGGTGAAGGTCGCCTTGGCGGTTCCGTCGGGGGCGACATATTCGGGGATCTCGCGCTCGGCGAGGCCCTGCGCCTCCATCACCAGCGCCATCTCCTGGGCCTTGGAGCCCAAGGTGATCTCGTCGCCGACATTGACCCGGCGCGAGGCGATGTTGCACTTCACCCCGTTGACCCGGATGTGGCCGTGGCTGACCAGCTGGCGCGCGGCCCAGATGGTCGGCGCGAACTTGGCGCGGTAGACGACCATGTCGAGACGGCGCTCGAGCAGGCCGATGAGGTTCTGGCCGGTGTCGCCCTTCATCCGGGCGGCCTCGGTGTAGGTGCGCTTGAACTGCTTCTCGGTGACGTCGCCGTAATAGCCCTTCAGCTTCTGCTTGGCGCGGAGCTGGATGCCGAAGTCCGACATCTTGCCCTTGCGGCGCTGGCCGTGCTGGCCGGGGCCGTATTCGCGCTTGTTGACGGGGCTCTTGGGCCGTCCGAAGACGTTCTCGCCCATCCGGCGGTCGAGTTTGTACTTGGCGCTGCTGCGCTTGCTCATTTCGGGTCCAATCTGCCTGGTTTCACAAGTCCCGGAACCGCACCGCCATACCTGTTGTACGACGCGGCCACCGCTTCACCGGGGTGCGGGGCCAATTGCGAAGCGGCGCAGATGGCCTCTGGGGCCGCCAAAGTCAACCTCGACAGGGGTTTGGCGTCCGCTAAAGAGCCCTGATGAGCTCAGAACGCACCCCGCCCGGCGCCTGCACGACCATGACCGAGGTCCGCCACGGCGTCGACCGCCTCGACGAGGATATCCTCGCGCTGATCGGCGAGCGCTTCCGCTACATGGACGCCGCGGCCCGGATCAAGCCGGACCGCGAGGCGGTTCGCGACGAGGGCCGCAAGGCGCAGGTGCTGGCCAATGTCGAGCGGCTGGCGCGGCAGCATGACGTGCCGGAGGAGGCGGCGGCCGAGCTGTACGAGCGCCTGGTCGAAGCCTCGATCGCCTACGAATTCAGGCGCTTCGATGCGACGAGGGGCTAATAGGAGAGGGGGGTCGCTTTTCCGTTCGGGCTGAGCTTGTCGAAGCCCTGTCCTTTCTTCCGCGCGTCCAAAAGAAGCCCTTCGACAGGCTCAGGGCGAACGGTGCAGGGAGGTCCTGCTCAGCCCCGCCGCCTCGGTTGGACGAGCGCCCGGACGATCCCCCGTAGCGCCTGCACCTCGCGGTTCGACCAGCCCGCCTTGGTGAGGATGGTCCGGATCGTGTTGCGGGTGGCGGGGGTCCGGTCGGGCGGGTGGAAATAGTCGGCCGCGACGAGGGCCTCGTCGAGCTGGCCGATCAGCCCCTCGAGCTGATCGTGGCTCGCTCGCGGCTCGGCCGGATCGCCGAGCGTCGGCACCGCCAGAGCCTCGTGCTTCGACCATTCGTAGGCGATCAGGATCACCGCCTGGGCGAGGTTCAATGAGGTGAAATCCGGGTTGACGGGGACGGTGACGATCTTGCCCGCGATCGCCACCTCGTCGGTCTCCAGCCCGGAGCGCTCGGCCCCGAACAAGATTGCGGACGGCTCCTCCTGCGAGCGGATTTCCTGCGCCGCCTGCTCGGGCGTCACCACCGGGACCACCAGGCCGCGCTTGCGAACCGTGGTCGCATAGACGTGGGCGCAGTCGCCGACGGCCTCGGCCACGGTGTCGAACACTTGCGCCCGCTCGAGCACGATATCGGCCCCCGACGCGGCCGGCCCCGCCGACGGATTGGGCCAC
>DASQJV010000200.1:0-2556 GCA_035630855.1 Allosphingosinicella sp.
CTGGATATTGTGGTTGCGGTCGGCCATGTCCGAGATCGGGCGGCTGTGGAAATAGCGGTCGTTGAGCCTGGGAATCTTGACGAGCAGCGCCATCCGCAGCCGCGCTTCGAGCTTCCGGCCCCAGCGCAAGGTCCCGAGGCCGCTGGCATATTCGATCGCGAGCAGGACGATCGCGAAGAGGATCAGGCCGACGGCGGCGAACAGGCGCTGGGTGGGCAGGGCGAGCTGCGCCGAAATGTCGAAGAGGCCGCGAAACAGCAGGGCCTCGATCACCGCGGCGCTCACCGCGAACGCTCCGGCGAGCACCAGCGCCAGCGGCGCGAGCAGGCCGTCTTCGCCCAGCATCTTCCACAGCGCCGCGAGCGGGGATACCGGCTTCTCGGCGAGCGCCGCCTCGAGCTCGAGCGACAGCGGGCGCCGCTCCTCGGCGAGCCCGGGATCGCTCGATCGAAGGCCCGCGACGGAGAGCACGACCGCGCCGGTGACCCTCAGGGTGCCGCCCGAAGCGGCGGAAGGCGGCTGGCCCTCGGACACCGACCAGAAGGGCTTCGGGATGAGGCTGTCCGCCCGGCCGGCGGAACGGCTTTCGCCGGCCTCGCGAACCAGGCCGCGGAGCACGTTCTCGGCTTCCGGGCCGCGGCGGATGCCCTTGGTGTCGATGAGCGACTGGACGAGGCGCGTGCCGGAGTCGAGCGAAGCGAGCGGATGCCAGCCCGGATCGCCGGCGGCCGCGGCGACGAGATCGTCCACCGAAGCGGGATCGGCGCCGATCGCCCGGAGGCGCTCGCGGAGCGGATCGAGGAAATCGTCCGTGCCGGCCCAGTCGCGCCAGGCCGCGGTCTCGACCGTCTCGGTGTGGAGGTGGATCTCCGCCTGGAACTGGCGAAGGGTCACCCAGCGGCGGCCGGCGGCCGGATCCATGAGCTGGAGCCAGCGGCCGTGGCGGCGCCAGGCGACCACGAAATGGAGCGCGGCGCCGCGGTTCACGACGACGATCGCGGGAAGCGTCCCGGCGCTGGCGAGCGTGACATGATCGGCCGGCACCAGCGCCTGCTGCGCCGCCAGGCCGAGGTCCTTCGCGATCTCCTCAATCGTGTCGATCGAGGTTCCGTCGACGTCGGTCTGGCAGGCTTCGCGAAGCCGGCCGAAGCTGATCGGGACGTGATAGCCTTCGAGCAGGCATTTCAGGGCGGCCGGGCCGCAATCCATGGTCGAGGTCTGGACGACCTCGACCGCGAACCAGCGCCGCTCCTTCGGCTTGTCCGGCGCCTCGGTCATCGCGCGCCCCGGGGGCGCTCGGCGGGACCTTCCGTCATCTGTCCGGCCGACCTCAGCAGAAGCCTGGCCGGAGACACCGTCTCGACGCGGACCTCGATCCGGCCTGGCAGGCCGTGGCGAAGGACGAGGCCGCGGGTCGCGTCGCGCTTGATCCTGAACTCGGCGCGAAGCGACTGGTCCCTGATCTCGCCGGCGACCCTGACGGCGGTGGCCTCGATCGTTCCGAACTGGACCCAGGGAAAGCCTTCGAGCCGGAATCGCGCCGTCTGTCCCGGCCGGATCCGGCCGAGCGCGGTGGTCGGGTCGAAGTCGGCGACGATCAGCAGGTCTCCCTGCGGGATGACGGTCGCGAGCTTCGCTCCCGGAGCGACATAGGCTCCGGCGCTGAGCGCTCGCATCTCGCCGACGACCCCGGAAACCGGCGCCCGGATCTGGTGATTGGCGACTTCGAGGCGAAGCTGCTGGATGAGCTCGCGGGTCGAGGCCGCTTCGGCCTCGGTCGCCAGCAGGTCGCGGGTCAGCCGCTCCATCTGGACCCGGGTCTGGTCGGCGCTGACCGTGGCGTCGACCCCGAGCCTGGCCAGCTCGGCGGCCGAGATGTCGCGTTCCGAATCGGCCTTGCGGGCGTCGGCGGCGGCCCGGACCGCGTCGACCGCCGCCGACCCGCCGGTCGCCGCGTCGCTCCTGATCCGGGCGGCGCTGTCGTTGGCGAAGCTCGACGCGGCATTCGCGCCCTGGAGCCGTGCCCGGGCCGCCCGGACGGCCGCCTGGGTCGACCTTTGCTCATTCTCCAGCACCCGGCCGAGATAGGCGATCTCCTTGCGCAGGGAGGCGATCTTGGCCGGGTAGAGGGGGAGGCGGGCCTCGGCTTCGGCGAGCCGAAGCTGCTGCCGCTTCGAGTCGAGCTCGATCAGCACGTCGCCGGCGCGCACCTTCTGGCCGATGACGATATGCGACTGGGTCAGCCGGCCGGCGAGCAGCGAGGAGATTTCGCGCGGCGCGCTGCCGACCTCGAGCCGCGCCTTGCGCGACACTTCGTAGACGGTGACGTTGCCGAAGCCGAACCAGAGCAGCCAGGCGACGAGCGCCAGTCCGGCCAGCCCGAGTGAGATCATGACGATTCGCGATGAGTCGAGCGCGAGGGATTGGGTCGTCTTGGAAAACTGGAACGTCAACGCATTCTCCCCGGACAGACCTTGACCGACTGGCCTTAACCGACTGGTTTCGCACGGCGGCGGCGGCAAGGCGGGCCTCCCGAAGCAGCTTATGGGACGAGTT
>DASQJV010000201.1:0-4905 GCA_035630855.1 Allosphingosinicella sp.
CACTTATGCCCGGCCGGCCCTGACCGCGGCCGGAGTGAGCACCGTCGTCGTCAACGGCGTCCTCGCGGTCGACAGAGGCGCACTCACCGGCAGGGCCGCGGGCCGCGCCCTTCCGCACCGGCCGACACCGGGGACCTGCCCCTAGAACGCCAGGGGTTTAGGCTGAATCGCTTAACCCGTTCGCCCTGAGCGTCGAAGGGCTTTCCTCCTTGTGGCAGAAGAAGAAAGGAGAGGGCTTCGACAAGCTCAGCCCGAACGGACACTGAGAGACCTGACTGCAGACTGCCCTAACGGTAGAAGCGCACTTTGCCGAGCTCGAGCCAGGCGCCGCCGCCCGGCTCGCCCTCCAGGCGGAAGAGGAGGGCCCTGAGCCTCGCCGGGTCGAGCCGGGCCCCGGCCAGCGGGCTTCGGAACGCGCTGAACGGTATCCGGATCTCGCGCCTCGCCTCGCCGGCCTCGAACGACGCCCGGAACCAGCTTCGCGGGTGGATGCCGTAGCTGTTGAGCTGCAGCACGTAGCCGCCGGCGCCGCGCGCCTCGAAGGCGATTCCGGCAAAGCCGCTCGCGTCGGCGAGCTGGACGGCCCCCCGGGTCAGCGGCAGGTTGAGCTCCGCGAAGGGGCTGGGAGCGGCGCCCATCCCCGCCGTCAGGAACAGCCGCCCGCCCGGCATCGGCGCCAGGTCGAGATGGCTGTGGTCCATGCCGGGATCGGTGCCCTCGACCGGCAGGGTGTCGAGGTCGGTCCGGCCGGCCGGACCGGCGCCGGTGTGGATGGGTCCCGCCATGCGATGGACCGGGAGCGGCGACGGCCGGTCGTCCGCGAGGGACTCCGCAAGGCGCTGGAGCGGGACCTCGCGCCCGGCGACGAAGACCTGCCGGACGTCATGGAGATCGGCGATCCGCTGGTCCGGGCGGCCGCCGGTCAGGACCAGGTCGGCGCGCTGCCCGGGCGCGATCCGGCCGTGGCCGCCTTGCCGCAGGATGGCGGCGCTGGCGGTCGTCGCCGCGGCCAGGGCCTCGGCGGGGGTGAAGCCGAGCTCGGTCAGCCACCTGATCTCGCGAAGGGTCGAAGAGCCGTGATAGACTCCGCCGATGCCGGCGTCGGTGCCGACTCCGATCCTGATCCCCGCCGCCTTCAGCCGGCGGACATTCTCCTTCATGATCGTCCAGCGGGCCGATTCCCGCTCCGGCACCGGCTCGTCCGGCTCGGCCCTGCCCGCTTCCTCGCGGGCCCGTTCCGGGGGTCGAAGGCCGCGCCATTCCTCCGGAAGGAAGGCCCGGCCGGCCTTGGGCTCGTAGACGACGAGGGTCGGGACGTAGGCCGTCCCTTTGGCCTTCATCAGCGCGATCAGCTCGTCGTCGGCGAGTGCGTCGCCGATTCCGTGGCCGAGCGCGTCGACCCCGGCGGCGGCGGCGACCTTGGCGCCCTCCAGCGTGACCGTATGGGTGATGACCGGGATCCCGGCGGCGTGGGCGTCCTCGACGATGGCCGCCAGGGTCGGCTCGTTCATGCTGTTGAGCCCGGGCGAACGGCCGTAGCGCCAGCCGTCGGCGAAGACCTTGATGACGTCGGGCCGGTAGGGCAGGGCCCGGGCCATGGCGAGGCGGGCCGCCCGGGGGGTCGCCGCCTCGAGGGTGAAGGACCGGCCCCAGCCATATTCGGTGCCGTGTCCGCCCGGAACGCCGAGCCGGATCGCGAGCTGGAGGTTCGGAGCCTCGATCCGCCCGCCGGAGGTCATCTCGCGCACCGGCTCGAGCATCTCCGGGGACAGCGAGAATTCGTTCACCGCCGTGACTCCGTTCACCAGATAGCCGGCATAGGCCTTGGGAAGGTCGTCCGGGGCGTCGAAGGCGGGGGCTCTCAGGTGGGTGTGGAGGTCGTGGAGGCCGGGAATCAGGGTCAGCCCGCGCGCGTCCACGGTCCGGCTGCCGCGGCGGGCGCGCAGACGCGGTCCGACCGCAAGGATGCGGTCGCCGCGGACCAGGACGTCGCCGGTCCTGGCGGGGGCGCCGGTTCCGTCGAAGATCCTGGCGCCGCGGATCAGAATGTCGCGCCCCTCGGCCGGAGCCGCGGCCGCGACTAGGAGGGCGAAAGCGGCGAGCAGCCACCTCATCGGCGCGGGCTCTTCAGAGTCTCGTCGAAGAATTGCTCGGCGGCCCGGAAGCTCGCCAGCCAATGCCTGTGGACGAGGAAGCTGTGGCGCTCGTTGGGGAAGACCAGCTCGCGATAGGGGATTCGCCTCGACGCCAGCTCGCGGGCGAGGAGGACCGACTGGGAGAAGTCGACATTGCGATCGTCGTCGCCGTGGATGAGGAGCACCGGCGAGCGCCAGCGCTCGATCGCTCCGAGCGGCGAGCTGTCCCATTGCAGCTGGCGGGCGGCGTTCTGGGCCTCCGGCGACAGGCTGCCGGGCAGGGGCCGGAGCATCGAATGGACCCCGTGGAAGTCCACGCCCGCCTTGAACAGGGCGCTGTCGCGGGCGAGGCCGAGGGCGACGAGATAGCCGCCCCAGCTCCCGCCCCAGATCCCGATCCGGGCGGGATCGACCTCATGGCGGGCGGCGAGCCAGCGGCCGGCGGCGAGGACGTCGCGATATTCGGAAGCGCCGCCGCGGGCGAGGTCCGGAGCGTCGCGGAAGTCGAGGCCGTAGCCGGTTCCGCTCCGGTAGTTGACGGCGAGGACGTGATAGCCGCGGGCGACGAGATGCTGGTTGAAGACATAGGCGTTGGAATAATAAGCGGAGGGGTGGAAGCCGAGCAGCATCTGCCGGCGCGGCCCGCCATGGACGTAGACGATGGCGGGATGCCTGCCGGGCCCGCGAGCCCGGAACAGCTGGCCGTGGACCTCGACCCCGTCCTCGGCCCGGAACAGCACCGGTTCGGGAGCGACGAAGCCGGCGGCGGCGGCGGCGGGCCTGAACGGCTTCAGGCCGTCGTCGACGAGCGCGGGATAAGCGGGGCGGGAGACGTCGGCGGCGATCGCGGCGACAGCGGTTCCGCCGAGCACCGGCGCCGTCTCGATCCCGGTCCCGTCCGTCAGCCGGACCGGAGCGCCGCCCGAAAGCGGCCTTCGCCAGATGTGGCGCCGGTCGAGGTCGCCCGAATTGCCCGCATAGACGAGCGAGCGGCCGTCGGCGCCGAGGGTGAACATCTCGACCTCGAAAGCGCCGGGGGTCAGGTCCCTCGGCGCTCCGCCGCGCCGGGCATCGAGCGCATAGGGATGAAGCCAGCCGCTCCGCTCCCAGGAGAAGACGAGCTGGCCGTCGCGGCTCCAGAACAGGTCCTGGCCCCGCGATTCGTAATAGCGCGAGCCCGGCCCCGGCGGGGCGGTCCAGAGCTCGCGCGCGGCTCCGCTGGCGATTTCGACGACGCGGACCGACCAGTAAGGCCCGCTGTCCCTCGCCGCCCCGGCCGGAGCGTCGAGATGGCGGATGAAGGCGACCTCGCGGCCGTCGGGCGAGAAGACCGGCTCGACCGAGAAGCCGAGGCCGGGGTCGAGGAAGCGCACCCGGGGCGAGGCCGGGTCGAGCAGGGCGACGAAGCTGTAGTCGCCGCGATGGCTGACGAAGAGCAGGCGGCTCCCGTCGGGCGACCATTGCAGGCGCCTGATCTCGCCTCCGGGCGAGGCCAGCCTGCGCGCCTCGCCGCCGTTTTGCCAAAGCCAGATCTCGCCGCGCCGGGTGAAGGCGAGGCTTGCGCCGTCCGGCGAGAAGGTCGGCGAGTGGCCGTCGCCGATCGCGAGGAAATCCTCCCCCTGCGAGGCCGTGTCGGCGATCGAAATCCGCTGCGGCGGCGGCTCGCTTCCCAAGGCGGCCCTGGGCAGCGGATCGTCGCGGGCCTCCGGATCGCCGCCGCGAACGAAGGCGAGACGGCTTCCGTCCGGGCTGAGGGCGAGGTCGGAGATCGGCTGCCCGTCGTCCTCGGCGGCGACCATCAGCCTCCGGGCCGCCCGGCCGCGCTCGGCGAACCAGAGGCTTCGGATGCCCGCGGCGTTCTCGACCCAGGCGAAGCGCGGAGCGTCGCGAGCGCCGACCAGCTCGCCCGCGACCGGGAGGGCGAGGGCGGCTTCGAGCGGGTCGCGTTGGGCGGGGGCGAAGGCCGAGGCGGGCCGGAGCACGAGCCCAGCCCCCCAGAGCCCGAGAAGTAGCCATTTCAGCAAGGTCATCGCCGCCCTTTTGAAGACGGCGTCCGGCGCCGACAAGCGCGACGGCCTTCGCCATGCGCGGGGGTTATGGCCGCTGGAAGGCTCTGAATGACACGCCGGGCATTGCCCCGCCGGGCTTTGGCCCTAGGCTGCAGCGAGAGTGGCGGTGGGAGGCGAGGGTCTTGCTGAGTGCGGTTTGCAGATCCTCCTGGCGGCTCGCCTTTGCCGCCGGCCTCGCGCTGGCGCCGGCGCCGACGCTCGCCGCCGAGCCGGAGCCCCTCCAGCAGCGCGTCGAGGCGAGGCTGAAGGAGGTCGGCCCCGGAACCCGCTTCGGCCTCGTCGTCGCGACCGAGGACGGGCGGGAGCTGATCGCCATCGCCCCCGATTCCCGCTTCATCCCGGCCTCCAACACCAAGATGTTCACTACCGCCGCCGCCTTCGCCACGATTGCCGGCGTGGACAGGCCGGACGAGGAGGGCGGCGCCGCGGTGCGGCTCGAGACGCGCGGCCGGGCCGCTCCCGACGTCGTCCTCGAAGGCCGGGGCGATGCCCGCCTTTCGAGCCGTCCCGACTGCGTGAAGGACTGCCTCGCCGTCCTCGCCGACGCCGTGGCGGCGAAGGCGCGTGTGGTGGGCGACGTGATCGGCGACGACAGCCTCTTCCCCGACCAGCGCTGGGGCCCGGGGATGAGCTGGAACAACATCCCGACCCGCTCCGGAACCGCGGCCTCCGCGCTCAGCCTCGACGACAACGAGCTCCAC
>DASQJV010000202.1:0-3629 GCA_035630855.1 Allosphingosinicella sp.
ACATTGATTCGGGGAGTGCTGGTGAAATGGTCTTTGCGGCGCACGGTCGAGATTTTTCTCAGGCGCACCCGAATCTCACCCACACGCTTCGGACTGGATGTGACGGGGGACCCCCGGCTCGTCTTCCAGGTCCGCGAGGGCCGGGTCCCGCGGCCTCTGATGGAGAGGAAGATCCGGGCCTATATGGACCGGGTCGAACGGAGCCTCGCCGACTTGCCGCCGCCGACTCGTCCCGCTCGCCGCCGCCGCTGACCGATGCCGGGACCGCGTTGCTGCAGGGGATCCGGGCCTCCTTCGCCAATGTCGCGGGCTTCGCGATCGAGGAGCTGCGAAGCCGGCGCTGGGCGAGCGTCACCTTCCAGGGCGCCCGCCACGACCTGGCCTTCCGACTCGAGGGCGAGGAGGCCGAGGCGGCGGCCGAGCGATTCCTGAGCAGTCTCGACGCCCGCGGCTTCGCCCTTCGCGGCCATCTCGTCGCGGACGTGTCGCTGACGGCGCAGGAGCGTCGGCCGGGCTTCGCCCGGATCCGCCTCGACGTCCTCACCGTGGAAGAGAGATGAGCGGCCCGGTTGCAGCGCTGCTGCTTCCCGGCGAAGGCCGGGGCCCAGCGAGAGAGGCTGAAAGCCTGGGCCCCGGCCTTCGCCGGGGAACAGGGTCAGCCGCCGCTGGAAGCGATCTTCTGAAGGTCGTTGATCGCGCTGCGCAGGCGATGGCCCACTTTCTCCTCCTCGGCCGGGCTCTGCTCAACGGCCGGCTGGTCATCGGCGGCAAGGGCCTGGCGCTTCCGCGACAGGCCGAACTCGATCCGGTTGACCATCTGCGCGAGCGACTGATCCGGATCCTCCTCGGCCTCGGGCAGCTGGGCGGCCAGCTCGGAGATCGGCAGGGGCTCCTCCTCCGCCTGGGGTTCGGCCCCGGCATCGGTCCATTCCGGCCGCGGGGCTTCCCAATGCGGTTCCGGCTCGGCCCATCGTGGCTCAGCGACGCCGGGCTCGGGCTCCGCTTCGGCGATGGGTTCCTCCTCCGGCGCCTGCGGGACGAGGAAGGCGGGCAGCGGCCGAGCCTCGGCCTCGGGGAGGGCGGGCGCCGCTTCGGCGGGCGCCTCGGGAAAGTCCTGGAGGTCGAGCGGCTCGCCGAGGTCGCGGGCGAGCAGGGGACGCCTGGCGGGGGCGTCGGGATGCGCGTCGGCCCGCCGAAGCCGGGGCGCTTCCGCGTCGGGCTCGGCTTCGGCCCGGGCTCCGGCAGGCATGCGGCCGAGGACGGCCATCAGCGCCCACACCGCGGCGAAGGTCAGGAAGGCCGCCGCCGCGACCGCGGCGAAGCGCGCAGTCTCGCCCAGCGGCGGCTGGGCGGCGGCGACAAAATCGGGAAGCCGGCTGGCCTCGACCAGCCCCGTGAAGAGCGGCTGCGGCATGGCGAAGGCGACGAAGCCGGCGGACAGCGCCGCCAGCGCCGCAAGCCCCGCGTCGAACGCGCGTGCGCCAAGGAAGGAGTGTTTCGGCATCAGACCGCCTTGCCCGTGAGCTTCTGGTAAGCGGGTATGTAACTGGAAATATTTGACGACCAGTTACGATCGCGCCGGACGAAGGCCTGGGCGGTGTCGCGCCTCTCGTCCCAGCGGCCGCGATTGGCGAACAGGGTGTCGAGCGCGTCGGTCAGGGCCTTGGGGTCGCCGGCCGCGAACAGGGTCCCGGTCACGCCGTCCTCGATCAGCTCGCGATGGCCGCCGACGTTGGAGGCGACGACCAGCTTGCGCTGGGCCATCGCCTCGAGCGGCTTCAAGGGAGTCACAAGCTCGGTGAGGCGCATCGCCTTGCGCGGATAGGCGAGGATGTCGATCAGTCCGTAATAGCGGTCCACCTCATGGTGCGGCACCCGGCCGACGAAGTGGATCCGCTCGCGCGCCGGCGAGGCCTCGGCCTGTGCCTTCAGCCTGTCCTCGACGGGCCCGCCGCCGACGAGCAGGAGATGCGCCTTGGGGCGCTTCTCGAGAAGCAGCGGCATCGCCGCGATGAGATCGTCCAGCCCCTCGTAATCGTAGAAGGAGCCGATGAAGCCGACGACGTCGGCGCCGGCCAGGCCGAGCTCGCGGGAGAGGACCCGGTCGGCGGCGAGCGGGTTGCCGAACAAAGTCAGATCGACCCCGTTCGGTGCGACGATGATCTTCTCCGCCGCGATGCCGCGGCCGATCAGGTCGCGGCGAAGGCCCTCGCAGATCACGGCGACCCCGTCGGCCCGCCGCGCCGCCCAGGTCTCGAGCATCCGGATCAGCCGGTAGCGCGCCGACCCTTCGCGGCCGGTGCCGTTGCCGACGGCGGCATCCTCCCAGAAAGCGCGGATTTCGTAGATGAGCGGCAGGCCGCGGCGCTTCGCCACCGGAAGCGCGGCCAAAGCGTTGAGGACCGGCGAGTGGACGTGGAGCTGATCCGGCCTCAAGGCCTCGACCAGGGCCTCGAGCCGGGCCTCGAGCGCCTTGATCTCGCGCCACTCGCGCAGCGGCGAGGGAGCGGGGGCGGGCTTCGCCGTCCGGTAGAAGTCGATGCCCTCGATCGTCTCGGGGTCGGCGCCGGCCCGCCAGTGGCGGACTCCGGTGAGGCACCCCACCTCCATGCCGCGCGCCTTCTGGGCGGTCACGATCGCCCGGGTGCGGAAGGTGTAGCCGCTGTGGAGCGGCAGGCTGTGATCGAGCACGTGGAGGATGCGCATGCCGAGCGCTCTGCCACAATGAGCTTAACGGCCCGTCAACCGGACCGCTTTAGGTGCATCGAGAGGCGGCCAAAGCTTTCCCCTCTCCCGCTCTTCGCGGGAGAGGAGGGGCCCAAGCCGTAAGGGTTGGGAGGTGAGGGTCTTGCTGAGTCCGGTGTACAGACCCTCACCTTCCACCGCTTCGCGGCGGGCCCCTCCTCTCCCGTGAAGGACGGGAGAGGAGCTTTCCACCCGCAAAGGAAGGGTATGAAGACCAGGATCGCGATCATGCTCGGCCTCGCCGCCGCTTTCTCCTGGCCGCTCCAGGCGCAGGCGCCGGGGCCCTTCACCGTCGCTGAGACGGGCGAGGCGTTCGGCTCGCTTCAGGAAGCGGTGGCGGCGATCGGACGGGGCAGCGGAACGATCCGGATCGCGGCCGGCCGCTATCGCGACTGCGCGGTCCAGGAGGCCGGGCGGGTCGCCTATGTCGCGGAAGCGCGCGGGACGGCGGTGTTCGACGGCGGCGCCTGCGAGGGCAAGGCCACGCTCGTCCTTCGAGGCAAGGGCGCCAGGGTCGACGGGCTGGTCTTCGTCCATGTTCGGGTTCCGGACGAGAACGGCGCCGGGATCCGCCTCGAGGACGGCGACCTCGACGTCGCTTTCACCCGCTTCGCCGACGGCGAGAACGGGATCCTCGCCAACAACGGTCCCAAGGGGGCGATCTCGATCGACCGTTCGACCTTTACCGGCCTCGGCGAGCGCGACGGCTCGCACAGCCTCTATGTCGGTCATTACGGCAGCCTCAGCGTCACCGACTCGCGCTTCGAGCGCGGCGCCGGCGGCCATTATCTCAAGAGCCGGGCGCCGCGGATCGAGGTGACCGGCAACAGCTTCGACGACAGCGCGGGGCGCCGGACCAACTATCTGATCGACCTCTCCAACGG
>DASQJV010000203.1:0-7058 GCA_035630855.1 Allosphingosinicella sp.
AGCCCGAGGCCGGTCAGCTGCGGGCGCACCTTGTCGGCGTCGCCGACGACGACCCAGACCATCTTCTTGGGATCGATGACCTTGCGCGCGGCTTGGTCGATCGTGCTGACCGTCATGCCGCGGTAGCGGTCGGCGATCGCCTCCCAATAATTGTCGGGACGCTTGTAGAGCGCGTTCGAGCGGAGCGCGCTCAGCACCGCCTGCGAGGTCTCGAACTGGCCGGCGAGCTGGCGGGTGTTGCCGTTGATCACCCGGGCCAGCTCGACGCCGGACACGCCCTTGGGGCCGAGGAAGCCCGACACCTGGTCCATCAGCGCCCTGATCGCCGGGCCGGTCTTGTCGGCCTGGACCGGAGCGGTGATCAGATAGGGGACCATCTGCTCGCGCATCCCGATGTTGCTCCGCGAGCCGTAGGACCAGCCCTTGGTCTCGCGAAGGTCCATGTTGATCCGCGACAGGAAGTTGCCGCCGAGCACCTCGTTGGCGGCGTTGAGGGTGAGGACGTCGTCGGTCCCGCGCACCGGAAGCACCGTCCCCGCCAGGATCAGCGACTGCGGCGATTGCGGCCGGTTGACGAGGACGATCCGCGGCTTGGGAGCCGGCGGCACAGCGGCGAAATCCTTGCTCCCCTTCGGCGCCGCCGGCGGAGTCCAGTTTCCGAACCGCGATTCGAGCAGCGGCACCAGCTCGGCGAGCGGAAGGTCGCCGACCGCGTAGATGGTGGCGTTGTCCGGCCGGATCCAGCTCTGGTGGAAGCGGATCAGATCGTCGCGGGTGAGGCGGGCGATAACCTGCTTGTCGCCGAGCCCGGAAGACGGCCGCCCGTAGGGGTGGTTCGCTCCGAACAGCAAAGGCGGCAGCGCCCGCGCCCCGAGCCCGCTCGGCTCGCTCAGCTCCTGGTCGATGGCGGAAAGCTGCTGGGCTCGAAGCCGCTCGACCTCGCCGGGATCGAAGGCCGGGTTGCGGACGATGTCGGCGAGCAGGTCGAGCGACGGCCCCAAATTGGGGGTCAGAGCCGCCAGGCTCAGGGCGGTCCGGTCGAGCGAGGTCTCCGGCCCGATCGCGGCTCCCAGCCGCTCCTGCTCCTCGGCGATCTGGATCGAGTTGCGGCTGGTCGTGCCCTCCTCGAGCAGGCTCAGCATCAGCGACTGGGTGCCGAGCGCATTGGCCGGATCGGCGGCGACCCCCGCGTCGAACTCGACCGCGACCCGGACCACCGGCACCGCGGTCCGGCGGGCGTAGACGATCGGGATTCCGTTCGACAGGCGCGCCCGCTCGATGTCGGGGAAGTCGAGGTTCGGGATCTCGCCGACCTCGGGCATCGGGATCTTCTGGAAGGCGAGCGGCTCCGGCGCATTGTCGGTCGGAGCGACGAAGGGCAGAGGCGCCATCGGCTTCTCGCCGGCCTCGGGCTGGCGGTAGTAGCGGGGCCGCTGGCTGGCGGCGCCGCCGCGCGAGCCCTTCGCTTCCTCATAGGCCTTGCGCTCGCCGGGCTCGACCCGGAGCGCGTAGACCGGCCGGGTCAGCCATTTCTGCATCGCCGCCTTGACCGACGCCGGGGTGACCCGGCCGTAGGCGAGGAGCTGCTTCTTGTAGAAGTCGGGATCGTTGGCATAGAGCGCGCCCTCGGCGAGGGCGACGGCTTTGCCGCCGAAGCCGCCGACCTGCTCGAGCCCGCGGATGCGGCCGGCGACGTCCGACATGACCATCCGCTGGACCTCGTCCTCGGTCGGGCCGTTGGCGATGAGGTCGGCGACGATCTGGTCGAGCCGGGCGCCGACCTTGTCCGGATCCTCGCCGGGCTTGACGTCGACCTGGATCTCGAACTGGCTGACCCGGTGGAAGGGCAGGATGTAGGCGCGGACCCCGACCGCGGTCTGGTCCTTGCGCACGAGCTCGTTGTCGAGCCTCGAGCTGGAGAGGCCGCCGAGCACTCCGGCGGCGACGTCGAGCTGGACTGCGGCGTCGTCGAGCATTCCGGGCACGATCCAGTTGCGGTAGAGCCGGACGTTGGCGACCCGGTCGGTCATCACCTCGACCTTGGGCGCCGGAAGGGTCGGGACGTCGGCCTTGGCCGGAGTGTTGACCGGCCCGCGCGGGATTCCGCCGAAATGCTTCTCGACCAGCGGCCGGGCCTCGGCCGCCGAGACGTCGCCGGCGAGGACGAGGACGGCGTTGTTGGGGCCGTAGCGGGAGCGGAACCAGGTCTTGACGTCCTCGAGCGTCGCCGCGTCGAGGTCCGCCATCGAGCCGATCGTCGAATGGTGATAGGGGTGGCCCTTCGGGAACAGCGCCTCGAGCTGGGCATATTCGACGAGGCCGTAGGGCTCGTTGTCGCCCTGCCGCTTCTCGTTCTGGACGACTCCGATCTGGTTGGTCAGCTTCTCCTGGGTCACCGCCCCGAGCAGATGGCCCATTCGGTCGGCCTCGAGGAAGAGGCCGCGCTCGAGCGCCGGCCTCGGCACGGTCTGGAAATAATTGGTCCGGTCGAACCAGGTGGTTCCGTTGAAGTCGGTCGCGCCGATCTCGCGGAGCGGCTCGAAATAGTCGCCGGGGGCGTTTTCGGAGCCGTTGAACATCAAATGCTCGAACAGATGGGCGAAGCCGGTCTTGCCGGCCGGCTCGTCCTTCGATCCGACATTGTACCAGATGGAGATGGCGACGACCGGCGCCTTGCGGTCCTCGTGGACGATGACCCTGAGGCCGTTGTCGAGGGTGAATTGCTCATAGGGTATGTCGACCCGGCGGACGAGCTGGGCGACCGGGACCGGGCCGGCGGCCGGGGCGGGCTCCGCCACCGCCTCGGCGGCGGGGGCGTCGGACGCGCTCGCCACCTCGTCGGCGCTCGTCGAGGCGCAGGCCGTGACGGCGAAGGCGGAAAAGAGCGCAAAGGGGAGCAGCAGATGACGCATTTCAGCAGTCCTTCCCGAATCTTATCTGCGGCGGACCTATAGCGGCCCGTTTCCCCGCGCAAGCTGCGGCGTCGCCGGCCGCGGCGCTGTTTTTGACGCGTCCCCGATCTGCTGTAGGAAGCCGCGACCCGCATCAGCCCAGGATCCTCCATGCGCTTCAACGTCTTCGGTTTCGCCCTCCTCGGCCTCGCCCTCGCCTCGCCCGCCCGCGCCCAGACCGCGGCGCCCGAATTCTCGCCCGAGAGCTTCCGAAGCCATGTCGACTTCCTCGCCGACGACAGGCTCGAAGGGCGCGATTCGGGAAGCCGGGGCTACGACATCGCCGCACTCTACGTGGCGAGCCGGTTCGAAGCGCTCGGGCTGAAGCCCGGGGGCAGGGACGGCTGGTACCAGCAAGTGCCGTTCCTCGAATCGCGCCTGTCGGGCGAGCCCGGCTCGCTCGCCATCGGCGGCCGGCGCTTCGTCCACGGCCAGGAGATCGTCCTGACGCCGACCCCCGACGCGGCTCCGGTCGTCGCCGGGGCCGAGGCCGTCTTCGTCGGCTACGGCCTCGAGGCGCCCGAGATCGGAATCGACGACTACAAGGGCCTCGACGTCCGCGGCAAGGTCGTCGTCGTCCTCAACGGCTTCCCCAAGGGGATGAAGAGCGACATCGGCGCCCATCTCAACTCGGACAAGCGGCGGGTCGCATCCAGGCACGGCGCGATCGGCCTGATCTCGATCCGCACCGCGTCCGAGGCGAAGCGCCGGCCCTGGTCGCGGGTCCGGGCGAATTCGGACGAGCCCAGCCTCGGCTGGGTCGGCGAGGACGGCCGGCCCTACACGCCCGCGCCCGGCCTGCGCTTCCGGGCGAGCGTCGACACGGCCGCCGCCGAGGCCCTGTTCGCCGGGTCGAAGACTCCGCTCGCCCGGGTCCTGGCCGAAGCCGACCGGGACGGCGGCCGTCCGAAGGGCTTCGCCCTGAAGCCGAGGGTCGAGGCGAGCCAGCAGAGCAGCCAGCGCCGCTTCGCCAGCCCGAATGTGCTCGCGATGCTTCCGGGGTCGGACCCGAAGCTGGCCGGCGAATATGTGCTGCTCATGGCCCATCTCGACCATGAGGGGATGAAGGCCCAAGGGGAAGGCGACCGGATCTACAACGGCGCCATGGACAATGCGGTCGGGATCGCGACCATGCTCGAGGTCGCCCGGGCGATGGCGGCTTCGCCCGACCGGCCGAGGCGCTCGATCCTCTTCGCCGCCGTCACCGCCGAGGAGGACGGCCTGCTCGGGGCCCAGTATCTCGCGCGCCACGAGGTTCCGGGCGGCACGGTCGTCGCCGTGGTCAATCTCGACATGCCCATCCTGCTCTACGACTTCACCGACGTCGTCGCCTTCGGAGCCGAGCATTCGACGATAAGCGAGGCGGTCGCGCGCGCGGGCCGGTCGATGGGCGTCGCCCTCTCCCCGGACCCGCTTCCTCAGGAGGGCCTGTTCACCCGCTCCGACCATTACCGCTTCGTCCAGGAGGGCGTGCCCTCGGTCTTCCTGATGACCGGCTTCGCCAATGGCGGCGAGGAGAAGTTCAGGCACTTCCTCTCGACCCATTACCACAAGGTCAGCGACCAGCTCGACCTGCCGATCGACTGGAAGGTCGGCGCTAAGTTCGCCCGCATCAACTACGAGATCGCCCGCGAGATCGCCGACGCCCCGAAGGCGCCGCTTTGGTATTCGGACAGCTTCTTCGGGAAGGCGCTGGCGCCGGGGCGGGAGAAGGCGGCGCGGTAGGCCCAGTCCGTCATCTCGTACCACCAAGCCTATTTAGCGCTGGCCGAAGCACGGCTCACGGCGCATCATCCCGGCGCCTGCTTTGGCCTGTTCGATTTCCCTCTCCAGCGGGAGACGCACATGGCCGATCATGCCGAACCGGCGCGGAAGTCCGCCCAGGCGGCGGCGAAAGCGCCGGCGGCCGGCCGGGGAGCCCGTGGTGAGATCCTGAATCGGCGGAGCGAGGCGGTCCTCGCCGGCCCCGCCCGCCTCCTCGCCCGCCGGGCTGACGCGAACGCCGGCCCCCGCCCCGTCCCACCCGTCCGGGACCGGGGACCGCGCCCGATCCAGCCGCCGCCGCTCAACAGAACCGGCATGCCGGATCGGCTGAAGGCGGGCGTCGAGAGGCTTTCCGGCCTGCCCATGGACGACGTGCGAGTTCACCGGAGTTCATCGGAGCCGGCCAGGCTGGGTGCGCTCGCTTACGCCCATGGCAGCGACATCCACCTCGGCCCCGGCCAGGAGCGGCATCTCCCGCACGAGGCCTGGCACGTCGTCCAACAAAAGCAGGGTCGGGTGTCAGCGACGAAACAAATGAAGGGCGTCAGGATCAACTCCGATGCCGGACTGGAGCATGAAGCCGATACGATGGGAGCGAGGGCGCTTGCGGAGTTCCCCCGGGGAGCCGGCGGCATCGAGGCGAAGGCGAACCAGGCGCCGAAGGTCGCCGGCGCCGCACAAGTCGTGCAACGCGTGCCGCAGGAGGTCAACAACCTGTTGCAGCAGAATGTCCCCCCCGATGGGATCGTCGTTGTCAATGCCGTGAGCGAACGTCTCGAGGGTGAAGGAGTGCCACATCGCTTTGGCGGCAGCCTCGCCGCCCGCCTTTCAGGCGCACGCCGGCCACCGAGCGATTTGGATGTCGAGGTCCAGAACGGCGATGACGTAGCGAGGGCGGGCACCGCGCTAGAGGGGCTGAACGGCCAGACCTGCACTCATGGCCAAGCTCAAGCGCAGATTAGCGCAGTGGCGGTTCTCTTCCATGCCAATCTATACGCGCTTTTGAGTTTGCGGTTCGCATTCCAGGATGGCGCGGTGCACGACGTCTCGATCGATATTTCGAACGAGAATGCGCCCGAATGTGTCCAGGGCATGCAATCGCCGGCGCAGAGGGGCGTCCAGCCAGGCATGGGCTCGCTGGTATCGCGGCCCGAACTGATGATGAACTATCTCCACAGGATGATCAACAAGCCCCAGGTAGCCGAGCAAAAGGGAGACGCGCGGCAGATAGCGCAATTGCTGATATCCGCCGGATTCGATCCGGCCGACGTTGCTCACGCCGCCGAGCTGCAAACCATCGTCACCAACACATTCGACGCGAACTTGCGGCCGCAGGCGCTTAACTTGCTGACGCAGATAATAAATCACCATCTCGCTAATCCCGGATGGGCATTCGCTCCGGGATGAGGCGCGCCGTCCGGCAAGCGGCCGGCCCTCGGGAGCAAGGCGAGCCCTGTGGGAGGAGGTGCCGACGGCCCTCGCCCGCTCACCTCTTCCTTCTCGCGCAGACACCACTACATGGTGGCCGGAAGACCAACAGGGCCAGGCATGAATCTCGAGAAATTCACCGAACGCGCGCGGGGCTTCCTCCAATCCGCCCAGACCGTCGCGCTGCGCATGAACCATCAGCGGATCACGCCCGCGCATGTGCTCAAGGCTTTGCTCGAAGACGAGCAGGGCATGGCGGCCGGGCTGATCGCGCGCGCCGGCGGAAGCGCCGAGGCGGCGCGGCGGGAGACGGACGAGCAGCTGGCGAAGATCCCGGTCGTCACCGGCGGCGGGGCCAATTCGACTCCCGGCCTCGACGCCGAGACCCTTCGGGTCCTCGACCAGGCCGAGCAGATCGCCCAGAAAGCCGGCGATTCCTACGTCACCGTCGAGCGGATGCTGCTGGCCCTGGTGCTCGCGACGACGACCGGCGCGGGCAAGGCCCTCGCCGACGCCGGGGTCAAGGCCGAGGCGCTCAACGCCGCGATCAACGAGCTTCGCGGCGGGCGGACCGCCGACACCCAGTCGGCCGAGGACCGCTACGACGCCCTGAAGAAATTCGCCCGCGACCTCACCCAGGCGGCGCGCGACGGCAAGCTCGACCCGGTCATCGGCCGCGACGAGGAGATCCGCCGCACCGTCCAGATCCTCGCCCGCCGCACCAAGAACAACCCGGTGCTGATCGGCGAGCCCGGAGTCGGCAAGACCGCGATCGCCGAGGGACTCGCGCTCAGGATCGCCAACGGCGACGTCCCCGACAGCCTCAAGGACCGGCGGCTGATGGCGCTAGACATGGGCAGCCTTATCGCCGGCGCCAAATATCGCGGCGAGTTCGAGGAAAGGCTGAAGGGCGTT
>DASQJV010000204.1:0-2908 GCA_035630855.1 Allosphingosinicella sp.
GCGCCCACGGCTTCTACCGGCGGCTGGGCTTCGAGCGCACCAGCTATCGATTCGCGAAGGCGTTGTGACGCCTAGCGCCCGCGGGCGTGGGCGAGCCGGCGGCGGCCCTGCGGCGGCGGCGAGTCGCAGGCCTTGAAGTAGAGGTGGCAGACGAGCAGCAGAAGCGACAGGCTGTAGAAGGCGTTGGCGAGCTCGTCGATCCGGGCGACGCTGATCGGAAGCGAGACCAGGAGGACCACCCGGAACATCCATTCGCGCATCCGCGCCGTCTGCACCCCGAGCGAGGATCCCGCCTGACGATAAGCCACGCGGCGAACGCCCTCCATCAGCAGCAGCCAGGCCAGCGCGACCAGGAGGCTTGCGAAGATTCCGTCGTCGAGGCCCTTGCCGCCGAGCGAAAGGGCGAGCCCGCCGAGATAGAAAGCGAGATGGCCGTTCAGGCATTCGAGCGAGATTCGCCACTGGCCGAGGCCGAGGCGATGCTCGGCCCAGCCCGCCAGCGGCGAGAAGCATTTGGTCAGCGCGAGGTCGTCGAGCAGGGTCACGCCCCTGCTTATCAAGCCGAGAAGTTGAGAAACGGCAAAAAAGTCACCGTGGTTAAAATTCCCCCGCTCCTGTTGCACCGCCGCAACCCTTGCGGTCGTAAGTTCCTCCCCGCGATCCCCCTCCCCGGCAAATGCCGGACTTAGGCCCATCCCAGGCCCGGACATGGCCCCTCCCTTGCCGACGAGGGCGGGGCGAGGTACGAAGGCGGCAAGTCACCGGCGGCCTCGAGCTTTCCGGAACGAGAAAAAAAGAGTGTCTTCGCTATGGCGCAGCAGGTTGCTACGGCCCCGCTCCCGCCGGCAAAAGGTCCGGCTGAACTGGCGACTCACGCGCTCGAGCCGCGCGCTTTCCGCTCTCCCCGGCACACCTATGGCGCGCTCGATCTCGGCACCAACAATTGCCGGCTTCTGATCGCCCGTCCGGCCGAGAACGGCTTCGTCGTCATCGACGCCTTCTCGCGCGTCGTCCGGCTCGGCGAGGGGCTGGCGAGCAGCGGCCGGATCGCCGACGGGGCGATGGACCGGGCCGTCGCCGCTCTGGCGGTCTGCGCGGAGAAGCTGAAGCGCCGCCACGTGTCGCTGGCCCGATCCGTCGCCACCGAGGCCTGCCGCCGGGCCGTCAACGGCCGCCAGTTCGTCGAGCGGGTCAGGCGCGAGACCGGCATCTGCCTCGAGATCATCGCTCCGGAGGAGGAGGCCCGGCTCGCCATGCTCGGCTGCCACCGGCTGCTCGAGCCGGGCGACGCCCCGGCGCTGATCTTCGACATAGGCGGCGGCTCGACCGAGCTCATCCTCATCGACACCGACGCCGAAGGCACGCCCAAGATCAAATGCTGGTGGAGCGCGCCGTGGGGCGTGGTCTCGCTGACCGAGAGCGAAGGGCGCGACTTCGCCGACGCGGACGAGCGGCTCGCCGCCTACGGTCGGATGAAGGAGAGGGTCCGCCACGCCTTCCGCCGCTTCTCCGAGCTGCTTCCGCCGCGCGAGGGCAATATCCGGCTGCTCGGGACGAGCGGTACGGTGACGACGTTGGCCAGCGTCCATCTCGCCTTGCCGAGCTACGACCGGAGGGCGGTGGACGGGCTGATGATGCCGGTCGATTCGATGCGCTCGGTCAACCAGATGCTGTCGAGGATGAGCTTCGCCGAGCGGGCGGAGCTGCCCTGCATCGGCTCTGAGCGGGCCGACCTGGTCGTCGCCGGCTGCGCCATCCTCGAGGCGATCATGGACATCTGGCCGGCGAAGACCCTCGGCGTCGCCGATCGCGGGATACGCGAGGGCATATTGAGGTCGCTGATGGCCAAGGACGGGCACAAATTGTGAAAAGGTTCCTCCCCGGAACGGGGAGGGGGACCATGCGAAGCATGGTGGAGGGGGCCCGCGTCCGAGCCGCTCCCACGCCGGGCCCCCTCCACCACCGCCTTCGGCGGCGGTCCCCCTCCCCGTTCCGGGGAGGAGCTAGTGGTCGAACAGCGCCTTCAGCTCCTGCTTCAATATCTTGCCGTTGGCGTTCCTCGGCAGCGGGCTGGGGAGGAAGGCGATCCTCACCGGGGTCTTGAACACCGCCAGCCGCTCGCGGACCCAGGCTTTCAGCTCCTCCTCGGTCGCGCTCGCCCCCGGGGCGAGGTGGACCACCGCCGCCGGCTCCTCGCCGAGGGTCCGGTGGGGGAGGCCGATCAGGGCGGCGTCGGTGACCGCGGGATGGTCGAAGAGGACGTTCTCGACCTCGATCGAATAGATGTTCTCGCCGCCGCGGATGACCATGTCGCGGGCCCGGTCGACGATGTAGAGGAAGCCCTCCCCGTCGATCCGGGCGAGGTCGCCGGTCCGGACCCAGCCGTCGACGAAGGTGGCCGCGGTCGCCTCCGGATTGTTCCAATAGCCTTTGACGATCTGGGGGCCGCGCGCCCACAATTCCCCGACCTCGCCGACCGGCAATTCCTCAGTCGCGTCGGGCGACATGATCCTGAGGTCGGAGACCGGAACCGGCGGGCCGGCGCTGTCGGGGCGCTTCAGATAATCCTCGCCGACATGGCTGGTGACGGTCGCCGTCGTCTCGGTCATCCCCCAGCCGTTGCCGGGCAGGGCTCCGAACTCCTCCCATATCTTCCTGACCAGCTCGGGCGCGGCCGGGGCGCCGCCGTAGCTGATCTGCTCGAGGCTGGAGAGGTCGAAGCGCGAGCGCTCGGGATGCTCGAGCAATTGCCAGGCGATGGTCGGCACCCCGCCCGTCATCTGCACCGCGCTCAGCGCGATGCTGATGGGGACGATGGTCGCCGGCCACACCATCGTCTTCATGCGCAAATGGGACCCGCTGGAAGCGATGGCGATCATCGAGCGGGAAAAGGTGCAGATGACGGGCG
>DASQJV010000205.1:0-3528 GCA_035630855.1 Allosphingosinicella sp.
GGCTGGAATCACCAGACCTTGGGGACGGCCTTCGCCGACCCGCCAGGCTTGGTCCAGCCTGCGGTTGCCGTCCTCGCCCGCGTCGGCGGCGTGGAGGAGCAGGTGGACGTCGCCCTTGCGGGCGGCATTCTCGATCCGCTCGGAGCCGGTGAGCAGGGTCCCCGCCCGGGCTTCGAGGCCGAGCCGGTCGAGCGCCGCCTGGCGAAGCGCCGCCTCGATCCGCTCGCCGAGATCGTCGGGGATCGAGAGCGGAGCGCCCTTGAAGGCGCGGGCGAGAGCGCCGCGCAATTTCCCCTTGGTCTGGGCCGCCTCGAGCGTCTCGCGATCCACTCCGATCCAGGCCCCGCGGCCGGGCGCCTTGGCGCGCACGTCGGGGAGCACTTCCCCCTCGGGGGAAAGCGCAAGCCGGATCAAGGCGTCGCGAGCGCCATGCTCCCCCGAGAGGATGCACTTGCGCTCGGGGGCGTGCGACCCCCTGCTCCCCGGCGAAGGCCGGGGTCCGGCATCGGACTCAGACTGGGCCCCGGCCTTCGCCGGGGAACCTCCTACCGTCTCATTGGGGGGATTCCGCAACCGCGTCCTCCCCTTCATCCTCGAACCAGTGGGCGCGGGCGGCCATGATGATCTCGTTGCCCTGCTCGTCGCTGAGGCCGTATTCGGCGAGGATCCCGCCTTTGTCCTCGGGCCGGTTCGACTCGCGCTGGCGGCGCTGCTCGGGACGCTTCTTCTGGACGAGCTCGTCGGTGGCGAGGTCGGCGAGGTCGTCGAGGGTCTTGATGCCGGCCTTGCCGAGAGTCACCAGCATGGCCTCGGTGAGATAGGGCATCTCGGCCAGCTCGTCGGACACGCCGAGCGCGCGGCGCTCCTCGCGCGACGCTTCCTCGCGCCGCTCGAGCGCCTCGGCGGCGCGGCTCTGGAGCTCGGTCGCCAGCTCGTCGTCGAAGCCCTCGATCGAGGCGAGCTCGTCCAATTCGACATAGGCCACTTCCTCGAGCGCTCCGAAGCCCTCGGCGACCAGCAGCTGGGCGAGCGTCTCGTCGACGTCGAGCTCCTTCTGGAACAGCTCGGAGCGCTCGATGAACTCGCGCTGCCGCTTCTCGCTGGCGTCCGCCTCGGTCATGATGTCGATCGCCGAGCCGGTGAGCTGCGAGGCGAGCCTCACGTTCTGGCCGCGGCGGCCGATGGCGAGGCTGAGCTGGTCGTCGGGCACCACCACCTCGATCCGGCTCTCCTCCTCGTCGATGACGACCCGGCTGACCGTCGCCGGCTGGAGGCCGTTGACGACGAAGGTGGCGAGGTCCTCGGACCAGGGGATGATGTCGATCTTCTCGCCCTGCAGCTCCTGGACGACGGCCTGGACCCGCGAGCCCTTCATTCCGACGCAGGCGCCGACCGGATCGATCGAGCTGTCGTGGCTGATCACGCCGATCTTGGCGCGGCTTCCCGGATCGCGGGCGGCGGCCTTGATCTCGATGATGCCGTCGTAAATCTCGGGGACTTCCTGCGCGAACAGCTTCTTCATGAAATCGGGATGCGCGCGCGACAGGAAGATCTGCGGGCCCCTATTCTCGCGGCGCACCGAGAGGATCAGCGAGCGCACCCGGTCGCCGACCCGGACGACCTCGCGCGGGATCTGCTGGTCGCGGCGGATGACTCCCTCGGCCCGGCCCAGGTCGACGACGACGTGGCCGAACTCGACGCGCTTAACGACTCCGGTGATGATCTCGCCGGCGCGCTCCTTGAACTCCTCATATTGGCGCTCGCGCTCGGCGTCGCGGACCTTCTGGAAGATGACCTGCTTGGCGGCCTGGGCGGCGATCCGGCCGAACTCGATCGGCGGCAGGGGATCGACGATGAAGTCGCCGAGCTCGGCGCCGGGCTGGAGCTTCTGGGCGTCCTCGAGGCTGACCTGCTTGAAATAATCGTCGACATGCTCGCACACCTCGACGACCCGCCACAGGCGAAGGTCGCCGGAGACCGGATCGAGCTTGGCGCGGATGTCGTTCTCGGCGCCGTAGCGGGCCCGGGCGGCGCGCTGGATCGCGTCCTCCATCGCCTCGATGACGATCGCCTTGTCGATCAATTTCTCGCGAGCGACCGCATCGGCGATGGCGAGCAACTCGGCCTTGTTGGCGGAAACGGCGCCGGGAGCGCCCGGGGCGGTGGTGGCCATGTTCAGTCTTCCTCTGTTTCTTCTATCGGTTCGATTTCGTCGGCGCCTTCCGCACTCAGCGGAGCGGTCGCCTGGATGAGCTTGTCGGTCATGACGAGCTTGGCGGACTGGATCGCCGCGAACGGCAGCCCGGTCGGCCCGAGCCCCTGCACATCGACCAGCACCGTGTCTCCTTCAGTTCCGGAAAGCATTCCGGCGAACACCTTGCGGCCGTCGAGCTTCTCGGCGAGCACGATCCGGGCCTCGTGCCCCTTCCAGTCGTCATAATCCTTGAGCCGGGTCAGCGGCCGGTCGATCCCGGGCGAGCTCACCTCGAGCCGGTAGGCGTGCGGGATCGGGTCCCGGCCGGAGGCCTCGGCCTCGTCGAGCAGCTCCGACAGTCGCCTCGACAGACGCGCGCAATCCTCGAGGGTCAGCTGGCGCGTATCGGGCCGCTCGGCCATCACCTGAAGGGTCGGGTCGGAAGTGCCGCCGATCATCTTGACGCGCACCAGTGCCAGCCCCTCGGCCTCGGCCGCCGGCTCGATCAATCGGGTCACTTCAGCGATGTCCGCCACTCGGCTCTCCGGAGCAAAAACAAAACCTTGCAGCGCCGGCCCCGTCCCCGGGACCAGCCTCGACGTCTGACGATGTCAAGGAAGGTGAAGCGCATATAGGCGCGGGCGGTGCCCGGGGCAAGCGGATTAGGCCGAGTTGACGCTGAGCGTCGCCGGAAGCCGAAAGAAATCGGCTCCGGGGCGCGAGGTCCATTCCGGAGCTAATGTGGTCGCATCTCGCCAACATGAATTCCGGACCGCCGACGACTGATCATGCGGCCGGAGCGTCGCATTCCGCGCACTGCCATCCGGCCTGGGAGGGAATCATGAATCGTCGCTCTTTCGCCCTTGCGGGTCTGCTAATGCTTTCGTCGGCCGCCCTGGCCCAGGATTATGCCGGGGTCAGCGGGGACGACCGCGTGAGTTATGTCTCGACGAAAAAATCGACGGGCAACACAATCCCCATCCCGCTGGCGGACATCACGCGCCTGTGCGGAGACATGGACGGATGCAAGCTGCGGCTGGGCATGCTCGACTGGGGCCCCGGCCCGGACGTGAACGGCCGAGTCGCATCGCGGGAGTTTCTGTTTTATTACAACCCGCAAACCAAGACATGGCGATCCTCGGCAAACGGGCCTTGCGTGGTGCCCGCTTGCGATCCTTGGGGTCACGACGCCAACGGCACCACCGAGCACGTCGCCAATGCCTGGTCGTGCTACGTCACGGATGGAGAATATGTGAACGCCGGCCAGACCGACACCAAGGTCGGCTTCGGACTGCTGAGCTGGAACGCTCCGTACAACAACGTCGACTGCTGGC
>DASQJV010000206.1:0-4064 GCA_035630855.1 Allosphingosinicella sp.
AGGCCGCCGAACCGATCGCCGCGCGTCCCGTCGGCCGCCTCGCCGGGCCGGCCCTGAAGACGGCCAACGAGCATGGCGAGCATGTGCTCGGCAACCTCATCGCCGACGCTCAGCTGGCGGCGACCAAAGGTCCTGCCAATGGCGGCGCCCGGATCGCCTTGATGAACCCGGGCGGGGTCCGCGCCGACCTGGTACCGGCGTCGGACGGCGGAATCAGCTTCGGCCAGCTCTTCGCCGCCCAGCCCTTCGCCAACATGATGATGGTGAAGAGCCTGACGGGGCGCCAGCTGCGAGGCGTGCTCGAGCAGCAATTCTCGAGCGGCTCCAACAGCGTCCAGAACCCCTACATCCTCTCGCCCTCGCACAATCTGAGCTTCGCCTACGATCTGTCGAAGCCGGAAGGTTCGCGGATCGTGCTGCTGACGGTGGACGGCCAGCCGGTGCAGGACGAGGCCGTCTACCGGGTGGCGATGAATAGCTTCCTGGCCAGCGGCGGCGACAATTTCACCGTCTTCCGGGAGGGGACGGAGGCGACCGGCGGGGTGCAGGACCTGGACGCGCTGGAGGCGTATCTCGCCGCGGCGGGCAACCTCACCCCACCGGCACTGGGGCGGGTGGAGAACCGGACTCGCAAGCCCTGACCTGCCTCCCCATGCGAAGCATGGGGAGGGGGGCCACCGAAGGTGGTGGAGGGGTAAATGGCGCAGGCCGCCGCCGTGTCGCGTCAGAACCGCCTAATCCGAGCCAACGACCCCTCCACCATGCTGCGCATGGTCCCCCTCCCCATCTTCGATAGGGAGGCAAATCAGCGGAACGGCGGCTCGTCGAAGCTTCGGAGCTTGCGGCTGTGGAGGTTGCCGCCCTGGTTCTTGAGGATTCGGAGGGTCTCGATCCCGATCCTGAGATGCTGGCTGATCGCTCGCTCGTAGAAGGCGTTGGCCTGGCCGGGGAGCTTGATCTCGCCGTGGAGCGGCTTGTCGGAGACGCAGAGCAGGGTGCCGTAAGGGACCCGGAAGCGGTAGCCCTGGGCGGCGACGGTGGCCGATTCCATGTCGATGGCGACGGCGCGCGACTGGTTGAAGCGGAGCGCCGAGGACTGGATGCGGAGCTCCCAATTGCGGTCGTCGGTGGTGACGACGGTGCCGGTCCTCAGGCGCCGCTTGAGGTCCTGCGGCTCCTCCCCCGTCACCTCGGCGGCGGCGTCGTACAGCGCCTGCTGGATCTCGGCGATCGGGGGGATCGGTATCTCCACCGGCAGCGTGCCGTCGAGGACGTGGTCGTCGCGCAGGTAAGCGTGGGCGAGGACATAGTCGCCGATCGTCTGGCTCGGCCTAAGCCCGCCGCAATGGCCGATCATCAGCCACACTTCGGGCCGCAGGACGGCGAGATGGTCGCAGATCGTCTTGGCGTTGGACGGGCCGACGCCGATGTTGACGAGGGTGATCCCGCCGCCAGCCGGGGCAATCAAATGATAGGCCGGCATCTGCACCTTGCGCCAGCTGCCGGCGGCGACCTGCTCGACCGGATCCTCGGTGTCGCGGGTGACCAGCACCCCGCCCGGCGCGGAGAGCGCCTCGTAGGGGCTGTCCTCGCGCCTCAGCTCCTCCACCGCCCAGCGGACGAACTCGTCGACGTAGCGGACATAGTTGGTGAACAGCAAATAGCGCTGGGTATGCTCGACCGGGGTGCCGGTATAGTGGCGCAGGCGGGCGAGGCTGAAATCGACGCGGGGGCCGTCGAACAAAGCGAGCGGGCGGTCGGGGTGGCGGAGATAGTCCCAGGTGCCGTCGGCGACCTCGTCGCCGATATGGGAGAGCTCGGTCGCCGGGAACCAGCGGCTGAGGTCGGCGGCATGGGCCCCGTCGAGCCTCAGATCGTCGGTGCCGTCGAGAACGTAGGGGTAGGGTATCTCGCTCGCGGAGACTCCGACCGAGATTTCGACCTGATAGTCGCGGACCAGATATTCGAGCTGCTCGGCCAGATATTTGCGGAAATGGCGGGGGCGGGCGATGCTGATCGCGTAGCGGCCCGGCTGGTTGAGACGGCCGAAGGCGCGCGGCGGGAAATGGGGCGGCTGGTCGAAGCTGTAGTCGATCCTGAGCTCGGGATAAGCGAACAGGCCCTTCGCCCGAGCCTCCGGGTCCGGGCGCTCGCCGCGCATCAGGTAGCGGGCGAGGGCGTTGCGAAGGGCCGCCACCGATTCATCGAACATCTCGCAAAGCTGGTCGATGATCGCGGGGATGGATTCGAGGTCGCTCATCTTCCCCTCCCCTTCGCATGGCTTTTGGCGCAGGGCTAGCCCACCGGGAGTGACAGTCACTAGTGACTGTCACTAGTGACTCGGTGTTCATGGATTCCGGCTTTCGCCGGAATGACGGGAAGGAGTAGCATGTCCCCCGTGCCCGAGCTTCCCAACCCCGTCTACTGGTCGATCCCCGGCTTCGTCGGACTGCTCCTGCTCGAGCTGTGGGTGGCGAGGCGGCGGCAGCGGCGGCTCCACGAGGGCAAGGACACTCTGACCTCGCTCGGCCTCGGGCTCGGAAGCCTCGCCGCCGGGATCCTCTCCGCCGGGCTGGTCGCGGCGCTCTCGATCTGGGTCTACGGCTTCCGGCTGATCGACATCGGCTATGCCTGGTGGGCGTTCGTGCTCTGCTTCATCCTCGACGACCTCGCTTATTACGCCTTCCACCGCTCGGCCCACCGGGTGCGCTGGTTCTGGGCGAGTCACGTCGTCCACCACACGTCCGAGCGCTACAACCTCTCGACGGCGCTGAGGCAGACCTGGACCGGCTTCGTCAGCCTCAACTTCCTGTTCCGGCTGCCGCTCTTCCTGATCGGCTTCCCGCCGGCGATGGTCTTCTTCTGCGTCGGAGTGAATCTGGTCTACCAATATTGGATTCACACCGAGATGATCGGGCGGCTGCCGCGCTGGTTCGAAGCGGTGATGAACACGCCGGCGCACCACCGCGTCCACCATGCCGTCAACCCGCGCTATCTCGACCGCAATTATGCCGGCGTGTTCATAATCTGGGACAGGATGTTCGGGAGCTTCGAGCCCGAGCGCGACGACGAGCCGCCGCGCTACGGGACGGTGAAGCCGCTCGGCTCCTACAACCTCTTCTGGGCGGCCCTCCACGAATGGGTGGAGATGGCGCGGGACGCCTGGCGCGCGCCGGGGCTCAGGGCCAAGCTCGCCTATCTCGTCCGCGAGCCCGGCTGGAGCCACGACGGCTCGCGCGAGACCAGCGACATGATCCGGGCGCGGTGGCGCTCCGAAACGGGGACTCAAATCTAAGCGCCACCGGAATCGACCGGCGCATCGCGCGACCGGTCGAGCAATCCGTGCGAAATCATTTTTGAACGCAACGACGCAACGACACGACGATTCCGCGAAGCGGATGAATGCCCCGGATTCCGACCACCCCGCGCCTCCCGGAAGAGCACGGTCCTGGAGGAGCGCTCCGCGCTCGTTGCGTCGTCGCGTCGTTGCGTTGAATCAATCGACCGGCACCGCGCCGGCGGACTGGCCGAGATGGCGCGGGCGAGCGGCAGTCCGTCGTCAGGCGTTGAAGGCGAGCTTCAGCCCGGGACGCGGCCACCTCGTCTTATAAAGCCTCCCCGTCCCCGACGCGGTGATCCAGGCGTCGCGCATGTCCTCGCCGCCGAAGCAGATGTTGGTGCAGACCGGGTCGGGGACCGGGAAATGCTCCAGCGTCCCGTCCGGGGCGACGATTGTTATCCCGCCGTTGACGATCGTGGCCACGCAGACCCCGCCGTCAGCCTCGACGGCGAGGCTGTCGAGCAGCTGGTAATCGGGCAGGTTGGCGACGACCCGGCCCGGCGCCAGCGCGGCCGGAGCGAGCACGCCCGGAGATTCGACGTCGAACGCCCAGAGGCGCTGGAGCCAGGTGTCGGCGACATAGACGGTGCGTCCGTCGGGCGAGAGGCCGACTCCATTGGGCGAGAGCAGGCCGTCGCGCTGCCGGGAGAGGCCGCCGTCCGGGCCTGCATGGCAGAGCGCCCCGAAACGGCGGCCGTCGGCGGTGGTGCAGCCGTGGTCGGTG
>DASQJV010000207.1:0-5349 GCA_035630855.1 Allosphingosinicella sp.
CTCGCCGGTGGCCGACCGGCTGGCCGCCGAGGGCCTGGATCCCGCCGACGTCCGCCACATCGTCCTTTCGCATTTCCACGGCGACCATGCCTCGGGCCTGACCCGTTTCCCCAACGCGAAGATCCATTGCTCGAGGGCCGGGCTGAGCAGGATCTGGGGCAAAGGGCGGCTCCGCGCTCTGGCCGCCGGAACGCCGCTCGACCTGCTTCCGCCCGATCTGCCGGAGCGCTGCGCCTTCTTCGAGGACCGGCCCAGGATCGCCCTGAGCCGGGACCTCGAGCCGTTCGACTGGGGGGCAGACCTGCTCGGCGACGGAAGCCTGCTCGCGGTGCCCCTGCCGGGCCATTGCCCCGGCCATTGGGGCCTCGTGCTGCGCGAGCGGCGCGGCCTTCATTTCCTCGTCGCCGACGCATCCTGGTCCTCGCGGGCGGTCCGCGAGAACCGGCCGCCGCCCTGGCTCACGGCCGCTTTCCTCGGCCAGGCGGGGGCGGGCCGCGAGACCCTCGCCCGGCTTCACCGTCTCCGGGCCCGCAACCCGGACATCCTGCTCACCCCCTCCCATTGCGCGGAGCGCGCGGCCGAGGAGGGCGGGTGACCCGTGTACTGATCACCGGCGCCCGGGCGCCGGTCGCCCTCGACCTGGCGCGCGCCTTCCGGGCGGCCGGCTGCGACGTCGCGCTCGCCGATTCGGTCCGGCCCTTCGCCGCCTCGCTCTCCCGCCCCCGCTTCGAGATCCTCCGGCTGCCGCCGCCGCGCCAGGCGTTCGGCCGGTTCCGCGACCGTCTCGCCGGCCTCGCCAAAGGCTATGATCTCATCCTTCCGACCTGCGAGGAGGTGTTCTGGCTGGCCGCCGCGGCGGAACGCGACGGCTGGTCCGGCCGCCTGTTCGCGCCCTCGACCGCGGCCCTGCGCAGGCTTCACTCGAAGGCGGACTTCCCCGCCCTGGCGCGCGAAGCGGAGGTCGATCCGCCGGCGACCTGGGCGATCGCCGCGCCGGCCGACTGGGAGCGGGTGCCGCTCGCTCCGGCCGACCTCGTGCTCAAGCCCGAATTTTCGAGGTTCGGAGCGAAGACGATCGTCGGCGCCGCCGCCGAAGTCGGGGCGGTCCTGCCGGCCTCGCCGCAAAGGCGCTGGGTCGCCCAGGAGCGGCTGGCCGGGGAGGAATATTGCGTCTGGTCGGCGATTCGCGGCGGGTCGCTCGTCGCCTGCATCGTCTACCGGCCGGTCCTCAGGCACGGACGCTCGGCCGCTTATGCGTTCGAGGCGGTGGACTCGCCGGCCATCGTCGAGATGTCGCGCCGGATCGGCGCCAGGGTCGGGGGCGACGGCCAGCTTTCCTACGACGTCATCGTCGGCGAGGACCGGAGGGTCGCCCCGCTCGAATGCAACCCGCGGGCGGTCAGCGGATTGCATCTGGCGGACGCTTCGCCCGCGATCGCGCGGGCCCTGCTCGGCCTTGAACCGCTTCTCGCGCCCGCGCCCGGGACGATTCGCTATCTGTCGCCGGCAATGGCGCTGATGGGCGTCCCGGCGGCCGTCGCCGGCGGCAGCCTGGGCAAGCTCCGCCGGATCTGGCGCGGGGGCCGGGATTCGGTCGGGCGCCCCGGCGACCGCCTCCCGGTCGCCGGGGTGCTGCTCGACGCGGCGCGCTTCGCGCTGAGGGGCGCGGGCCGGCTCAACAGCCCGACCAGCGAGACGACCGACGACATCGAATGGAATGGCGAGGCCTTCGAGTGACCGCCGCCATGCTCCGCGAGATGGAGCTTCTCGGCGCTCCGGCGATGGTGACCAATGTCGCGACCCGGCTGTCGACGATGGAGGTCGCCGGCCGGACGATGCCGGTCACCGTCGACGACGGAGCGATCGGCGGGAGCTACGTCTGCAGCCCGCACAGCGCCTATGTCCTCTACGCCCGGGCCGAGCTCGACCTGGTCGGCGCCGGCTGGGTCTCGGGACCGGCCCGGGCCGCGCTCGCCGGCCTCGACCGGCTGCTCAGGGCGGCGCGGATCAACCGGATCGTCCATCTCGACAATATGCTGCTGTCGACCAACCTCCACGGCGGCTGGCGCGGCGAGGGCGTCCAAGCCGCCCGACGGGCGCTCGCCGAGGCCCATCCCGATCATCTGCTCGGCATCCGCTCGGTCGACGGCTGGTCGGCCCCGGGGCTGGGCGAGGCGCTCGCCGCCGACGGCTGGATCCTGGTGCCGAGCCGCCAGATCTGGGTCGTCGACGACCTCGCCCGCGACTGGCTGCCGAGGAACAGCCACGGCAACGACCGCCGCCTCGTCGCCCGCTCGCCGCTCGTCCTCTCGGACCTCGACCGGGTCGAGGCGGGCGATTCCGAGCGGATCGCCGAGCTTTACGCGATGCTCTACGTCGGCAAATATTCGCCGCTCAACCCGATCCTGACGCCGCTCTTCGTCCGGGCCTCGGCCCGGTCCGGGATGATCGCCTATCGGGTCGCGCGCGGCGGGGACGGCCGGATCATGGCGGTGGCGGGGATGTGGGAGCGCGGAGGGGTGATGACTCCGCCGGTGGTCGGCTACGACACCTCGCGCCCGCAAGGGGAAGGCCTGTACCGCATCGCCTGCTGGATGTTCATGGAGAGGGCGCTCGAGGCCGGCTGGCGGCTTCACGGCTCGGCCGGAGCGGGGCATTTCAAGCGGCTTCGCGGGGCGAGGGGGGTGATCGAATGCAACGCCTATCATGCGGCGCATCTGTCGTCCGGGCGCCGCAGGGCGGTGGAGGGCCTGGCCCTGCTGCTGAGGCGGCTGGCGGTGCCGATGATGGTGAGGAAAGGCTGGTGAGCCGCTGGCCGGCCGCGATCTCCTCGGGATGGCATCCGGTCGCCTTCTCCCGCGCCGTCGGCGCCCGTCCGGCGGCGGCGAAGCTGATGGGCCGGAGGCTGGTCGTCGCCCGCGACCGCGACGGCGCCTTCGTCCTCGACGACCGCTGCCCGCACCGCGGGGCGCCGCTGTCGCTCGGCCGGCTCGAGGCCGGAGCGGTCGTCTGCCCCTATCATGGCTGGCGCTTCGGACGCGGCGGCCGCTGCCTCGCCGTCCCCGGCACGCCGCTGCCCGGATCGCCGGCGAAGGGGCTGCCCTGCGTCGAGCGGGCCGGCCTCGTCTGGACCAGCCTCGCCGCCGAGCCGGCGCCTTTCCCGAACCTCCCCGACGCGTTCGGGGACGATGGGCTGGACCGCTTCTGGTGGCCGCTCGAGGCGAGCCCGGCCGGCCTCCTCGACGCGATCGAGAATCATCTCGACCCGACCCACCCGCACCAAGTCCATCCCTGGCTGGTGAGGTCGCCGAAGCGGCGGCGGCCGGTCGAGGTGTCGGTCCGGTCGGGGCCCTGGGGCGCGGAGGCCGTCTATCACGAGGCGGCGACCCCGGCCGGGCTGATGCCCCGCCTGCTCGAAGGCAAGCGCGTCCGCAGCGTCGGCCGCTTCTACCCGCCGACCGTCGCCGAGGTCGCCTTCGAGGGCGAGAGCGGGCTCAGGCTGTCGGTCGCCGTGGTGTTCGCGCCGGAGGAGGAGGGGCTGACCCGCCCCTGGGCCCATTTCGCCACCCGCCGCGGCCTCGCTCCGGCCTGGCTGAAGCGAGCGCTGCTCAAGGCCTTCCACTTGCCCGTCCTTGCGCAGGACCGCCGGATTCTGTGCCTCCAGCAGGAATGGCGCGGGGGCGAGGCGCCCGATTACACCATCGGCCCGCTCGACCTGATCGGCCCGACGATCTGGAGGCTGGCCAACGGTCATCCCGAGCCGGAGAGCGAACGCACGCTGGCGATGGAGCTTTGAGGGTCGATAAATCCTCCCCTACATTCGCAGGGGAGGGGGACCAGGCGAAGCCTGGTGGAGGGGCCTTTCCGACCCCGTAAAACCCCTCCACCGCGCTTCGCGCGGTCCCCCTCCCCGAGAAATCTCGGGGAGGAATTAATCGAGACTCCGCTCGCGCTCCACGCGGCGCAGCTTGCGGTCGAAGCGGGGTGTTATGCCGCGCTCGGTGTTAACGGCGGGCGACGCCCCGAATCGGGCGAGGACCCGCTCGACGGCGCTCCGGGCGGCGGCGTGGACCTCGTCCGGCAGGGCCGGCTCCAGCTCGATCGCCACCCGCCCGTCCTTTTTCTGGATGATCCGATAATCGCGGATGCGTGCGTCCGAATCGACCACGGCGTTGCGAAGCACGTCCGGAGTCACCATCGCCCGGCCTCGCGCGGTCTCGAACTCGAAGACGTCGTCCATCCGCCCGTGGATGCGGGCGACGGCCTGGAAGGGGGAGCCGCAGGGGCAGTGGGATGCGGAAAGCTCGAGCAGGTCGTTCATCCGGTAGCGGATCGTCGGCTGGACCCGGCGGACGAGGTCGGTGACGATGGGCACGACCAGGTCGCTGCCCGGCACCTTTTCCCATTCGAACCGGACCACGTCCTCGGCGAGGTGAAGGGTGCCGTGCCGGCAGCCGATTCCGAACAGCCCCTCCGTCGCCATGTAGATTTCGCGGACCCGCCGGCCGCTGGCGCGCTCGACGATCTCGCGGTCGATCGGGTCGAGCACCTCCGCTCCGCTGAACGGCTCGACCCCGCCGAGCACGCCGTCCTCGGCGAGCCGGCGAAGCACCTTGGGCGGCGCCACCAGGATCTCCGGGGCGAAGTCGGCGAGCGCCTCGCGCCACGAATCGACCCCCAGCGCCAGGTCGAAGAAGGCCAGGCTGATCCGGCTCCCGCTCGACGCGGACCGATAGAGGGAGGAAAGGCCGGGAAGCGCGAGCGCCACCCGCCGCCGGCGGATCAGGGCGTCGGGAACCGCCTTGGCGACGATCGTTCCGAGCCAGGCGAATCGCTCGGCCGGCGAGATCACGAAGCGGCCGCGATTGCCGCTGGTGCCGGTGCTCTGGCCGACGAAGCAGCCCCTCACCCGGTCGCGGCCCTCGGCGAGGGCCTCGACGACCTCGCCGAGCGCGATTCCGGGCCGGTTGAACGCGTCGAACCGGGCCTGCTGGACCGCCTTGTCGATGACGGGCAGGTCCTCGAAGCGGGGGCCCTTGTCGCGGTAGAAGGGGATGGTGGCGCGGGCGTCGGCGACCAAGCGGGCGCAGGCCCGGCCCTGGTGGCGCTCGATCGCGGGGCGCGAGCGCAGAAGCGCCTGAAGCGCCCGGGTCCTGAGGTAAGCCGCGGCGGCCTGAGCGACATCGAACATCCGTACCGACTCCGGGAAAGCCGTCGCGACGGCGCGGCGCCATGGGTTGCCGCTCCGAGGCTAGTCGCTCGGCAGGCCGATGTCAGTCATCGGAGGCCTCGGCGGATACAATGCCGCGTCCGTTCATTTGCCCGGCGGGGGCCCGGAAGCCCCGACGG
>DASQJV010000208.1:0-9608 GCA_035630855.1 Allosphingosinicella sp.
TACGACTATAAGGGGCTTCAGCTGAGCCGGATCGTCGCCCGGACCTCGGTCAACGACAATACCGATGCCGAGATCTACGGCGCCGAGGCGGAGGCGGTGTTCCGGCCGTCGCGCAACCTGCTGGTCAACCTCTCCGGCAGCTACCTTCACACCAAGATCAAGGACCTGCAGCTGGTCGATCCGCGCGACGTCTCCGGCGGCCGCACCGACACGGTGATCATCAAGGACGTCACCAACGCGTCCAACTGCGCCGTCATCCCCAACGTCGCCGGCAACGCCCTCGGCGCCAACACCCTCGTCACCGCCTTCAACGGAGCCCTCGGCCTCGCCGGCCCGGTTCCGGTGCCCGGCACCTCCACGACGGGCGCCTTCTCGGTCTGCGACGCTCTCGCCGCCACCATCGCCAACCCGTCGGCGCCCTTGAGGGGCCTGTTCGCGACCCCGACCGGGCCGCTTCCCTTCACCGTCGCGACGGGGGTCGCGGTCGACCTCAGCGGCAACGAGCTTCCGCAGGCGCCGAACTGGAAGTTCTCGGCCGGGGTCCAGTATACCATCCGCCTCGGCAACGGCATGACCATCGTGCCCCGCGCCGACTATAATTACACCGGCAAGTTCTGGGCCCGGAGCTTCAACCGGCCGATCGACCGGGTCGACGGCTACAACGTGATCAACGCCCAGATCCAGCTCAACGGCAAGGACGACCGCTGGTTCGCCCGGGCCTTCGTCCAGAACTTCACCGGAAGCGACGCGATCACCGGCCAATATGTCACCGACCAGTCGTCGGGCCTGTTCACCAACGTCTTCACCCTGGAGCCGAGGCGCTACGGAATCGCGGCCGGGATGAAGTTCTAAATATCCTCCCCATCGGAGATGGGGAGGGGGACCCCGCGTAGCGGGGTGGAGGGGTAATTGGCGCGGTCCTGTGCCAACTACCCCTCCACCACCCTCCGGGTGGTCCCCCTCCCCACGCGCTTCGCGCGCAGGGAGGATAAGGCTATAGGCGGCCCGACTCATCCCCAGGGGAACCACCATGCGCGACTATCTCGATTTCTACATCGGCGGCGAATGGGTGAAGCCGGTCGACCGCCGCACCCTCGACGTCGTCAACCCCGCCGACGAGAGCGTCGCCGGCCGGATCAGCCTCGGCGGGCCGGAGGACGTCGACCAGGCGGTGGCGGCGGCCAGGGCGGCCTTCCCGGCTTATTCGGAGACGACCCGCGAGCAGCGGCTCGAGCTGCTCCAGTCGATCGCGGCCGAATATCAGAAGCGCTATTCCGAGATCGCGGAGGCGATCACCGAGGAGATGGGAGCGCCCGCCGCGCTCGCCCAGCGCGCCCAGGCGGCGGTCGGAATCGGCCATCTCCAGGCGGCGATCGCGGTCCTCAAGGACTATGCGTTCGAGGAGCAGCGCGGCTCCACCCTGATCAAGAAGGAGCCGATCGGTGTGTGCGGCTTCATCACGCCGTGGAACTGGCCGATCAACCAGATCGCGACCAAGGTCTTCCCGGCCCTCGCCACCGGCTGCACGATGGTCCTCAAGCCCTCCGAGGTCGCGCCTTTCTCCGGCTACCTCTTCGCCCAGGTGCTCGACGCCGCCGGGGTCCCGGCCGGGGTCTTCAACCTCGTCAACGGCGACGGGCCCGGAGTCGGCGCCGCCATCGCCGCCCATCCCGACGTCGACATGGTCTCCTTCACCGGCTCGACGCGGGCCGGGATCGCCGTCGCCAAGGCCGCGGCCGACACCGTGAAGAGGGTCCATCAGGAGCTCGGCGGCAAGTCGCCCTTCATCGTCCTCGAGGATGCCGACGTCGCCAAGGCGGTGACCGCGGCGATGCGCCACATGCTGACCAACTCCGGCCAGTCCTGCAACGCTCCGACCCGGCTGCTCGTCCCCAGGGCGCGGATGGAGGAGGCCAAGGAAGCCGCCCGAGCGGTCGCCGAGAAGACCAGGGTCGGCGACCCCAAGGGAGATTCCAACCTCGGCCCGGTCGTCTCCGACGTGCAATGGACCAAGATCCAGGGCCTGATCGAGCGCGGGGTCTCGGAAGGCGCGACCCTGATCTGCGGCGGGCCCGGCCTGCCCGACGGGCTTGAGCGGGGCTATTACGTCCGCCCCACCGTCTTCGCCGACGTCGACAACGACATGACCATCGCCCGCGAGGAGATATTCGGGCCGGTCATGTCGATCATCGGCTATGAGGACGAGGAGCAGGCGGTCAGGATCGCCAACGACACGCCCTACGGCCTCGCCGCCTACGTCCACGGCTCCGACGCCGGCCACGCCCGCAAGGTCGCGGCCCGGCTGCGCGCCGGCCAGGTCAACATCAACGGCGCCGAAATGGACTTCATGGCCCCGTTCGGCGGCTACAAGCAGTCGGGCAACGGCCGCGAGTGGGGCGACCACGCCTTCGAGGAGTTCCTCGAGACCAAGGCCATCCTCGGCCACGCCTGATGGGTCGGCGAGTAAATTCCTCTCCCGCTTTTCGCGGGAGAGGAGGGGCCCATCGCGGAGCGATGGGAGGTGAGGGTCTGTACACCGGACTCGGCAAGACCCTCACCTCCCAAGCCTTCGGCTTGGGCCCCTCCTCTCCCGCAAAAAGCGGGAGAGGGGTTAAGAGAGCGCGGGGAAACGTGTTCATGCTGCGACAAGGTGGGTTTGTTATAAAGTCACTAGGGCCTATGTCCGCGGGCGACAGGGGGATTTCGATTTTGCCGATGCTGGATTCGATCTGATCTTATGAGCCGTCTGCTGACTCTGGTGATGATTCTGGTGCTCGTGCTGGCCCACGGCTCCTCCGTGGCGGCGGCGATCTGCCGCCACCAGGACGGGGTCGAGCATGTCGCCGCCCTCCAGAGCGAAGACGCCGGTATCTCGTCGGCCGCCAGAGGCGAGGAGACCGCCGGCAAGGCGACCGGCAGGAAGGGCGCTCCGGCGGATTCGGGTTCGATCTCGCTCGCGTCGGACATGCTTCCGGCGCCCGGCCTGCCGGTCCCCTTCCGGGCGAACGAAGCGGCGGAGCGGAGCCCGGCCGACGTTCGGATACTCGTCGGCGCGTCCCTTCGCCCGCTGCTCGAGCCTCCCTCGGCCTGACCGCGCGTGCCGCGCCTCGGCCGCGGCCCAGACAAGCTCAGCCGCGCGTGGCCGCCATGCGCGAACCGGATGCCGAAAGGCGCTCGAGAATTGGAAATCGTAATGCTTCGTTCAACCCTGCTGGCAGGCGCCGCCATCGCCCTGCTTCCCAGCGCTGCTCTGGCCCAGGATCCGTCCCCCGAAGCGCCTCCTGAAGAGACGCCGGCTGTTCCCGCCCCCTCGGCGGCCGACGATCCCCATGCGGACCATACCCAGGACATCATCATCACCGGCTTCCGGCGCGACCGCGACGACCTGCTTTCGGGAACCTCGGTCGTGTCCGGGGCCGAGCTCGCCCGCGACCTGCGTCCGACGATCGGCGAGACCCTCGCCCGCCAGCCGGGAGTGTCGGCGACCTCGTTCGGGCCCAACGCCTCGCGTCCGGTGCTCCGCGGCTTCCAGGGCGAGCGGGTCCGGGTGCTGACCGACGGCATCGGCAGCCTCGACGCGTCCAACACCAGCGTCGACCATGCCGTCGCCATCAACCCGCTCACCGCCGACCGGATCGAGGTCCTTCGCGGCCCCTCCGCCCTCCTCTTCGGTTCCGCGGCGATCGGGGGGGTGGTCAACGTCGTCGACTCGCGGATCCCGCGGCGGGTGCCGGACGAGGGGGCCCATGTCGCGGGGATCCTCACCTACGGGACGGCGGCGGACGAACGGTCGGCCAATGCGACGATCGACGTCCCTATCGCCGGCAAATGGGTGTTCCACGCCGACGGCAATTACAGCAGGTCGGACGATCTCAGGATCGGCGGCTTCGTCCTCTCCCGCCAGCTTCGAGCCCAGGCCGCGGCGAGCGCGGACCCCGGGGTGCGGGCGCTCGCCGACCTCGAGGGCCGCCTCCCCAACACGGCGGCGGAGACGTCGGACGTCGCGGTCGGACTCGCCTGGGTCGACGGCGATTCCAATTTCGGCTTCTCGGTCAACCGCTACGACAGCCTCTACGGAGTCCCGGTCCGCTTCTCGCTCGATCCCGGAGTGGAGGCCGAGGCGCCGAGGATCGACGTCCGCCAGAACCGGGCCGACGCCCGGGCCGAGATCGACACCGGGTCCGGCTTCGTCGACTCGGTCCGTTTCCGCGCCGGCTATTCCGACTATCGCCACGACGAGCTCGAGGAGACCGGCGACGTCGGCACGACCTTCCTCACCAGGGGCATGGAAGGGCGGCTGGAGGTCGTCCAGTCGAAGCGCGGCGGCTGGGGCGGCGGCTTCGGGATGCAATATTTCCGCCGTCACCTCGACGTGATCGGGGAGGAGAAGTTCCTGCCCGAGAACCGGACCTCGCAATTCGGGCTGTTCGCCCTGCAGAGCTACGAGAAGGGACCGGTCCGGGCCGAGGCGGGCCTCCGCTTCGAGCGCCAGTCGGTGAGCGCGGAGGCGGATCCGGACCTCGGCAATGTGGCGACGGAGCGCGACTTCAGCGCCGTCTCGGGGTCGCTCGGAGCGAGCTACGGGATCGCCGAGGGCGTGCGCTTCGGGATCAACGGCTCGCACAGCCAGCGGGCGCCCTCGGCCGAGGAATTGTTCGCGAACGGGCCCCATGCCGGCACCCAGTCGTTCGAGATCGGCGATCCCGGCCTCGGCAAGGAGAGGAGCTGGGGACTCGAGGCGACGCTGAGCGCCGAGGGCGAGGGCTTCAGCCTTTCCGCCTCGGTCTTCAGGAGCTGGTTCGACGGCTACATATTCGAGCGCCGGACCGGCGCCTTCGTCGAGGAGCTGCCGGTGTTCCGGATCGGCCAGGCCGACGCCCGCTATTCCGGGATCGAGCTCGAAGCATCGGTCAGGCTCGCCCGGACCGGCGGGGTGACGATCAACGCCGACGCCGTCGCCGACTATGTCCGGGCGACGATCGACGGAGTCGGGCCGGCGCCCCGGATCCCGCCGCTTCGGGCGATGGCCGGGCTCGAGGCCCAGGCCGACCGGGTGCAGGGCCGGATCGAGGTCGAATGGACGGCCGGGCAGGACCGGCTGGCGGCCTTCGAGACCCCGACCGACGGCTTCACCACCGTCAGCGCCTCGGTTCAGTTCAAGCCGCTCCGTAACAACCCCAACACCAGCATCACCTTGGCCGCGAACAATCTGTTCGACGTCGACGCCCGGCGCCACGCCAGCTTCCTCAAGGACGTCGCCCCGCTCGCGGGCCGCGACATCCGGCTGACCGCGCGGCTGAACTTCTAAATCCTCCCCATCGGAGATGGGGAGGGGGGCCAGGCGAAGCCTGGTGGAGGGGTATTTGCGCCGACCTGTTCCAGTTACCCCTCCACCACCCTTCGGGTGGTCCCCCTCCCCGAGCTTCGCTCGGGGAGGATTGAGAGGGAGTCCGTCGCAAGCTGGGAACGCCTCGCCGTAACGCTCCGCTTTTAAGCTGGCGGAAAGCCGCTCGCGGGTATGATGATTCCATTGAGGGGTAAGGGTTTAGGAGGGGCCGGTGACCATGTCGCGCCGCCAGATGATCGACGAATCGAGCCGCGTGGCGCGGGGCGCCGCGCTCGTGGGGATCGCGACCATCGGCCTCGCCACGGCGGCGCTCGCCCAGCCCGGCCATGGCAGCGGCGCGGCCGCGCCGTCTTCGTTGCCGGCGATCGTCCGGGCCCGTTCCGGCCCGGCGCCCTCGGCTCCGGCGGCGACCGCCCAGGAAGCCGCCGCCCGGCGCATCCTCGAGGGCCAGGTCAAGGCGCTCGGCCAGGCGTTCAGCGGCGACATCGGGATCGCGGTTCGCGACGTCCAGAGCGGCTGGACGACCAGCTACGACGGCGACACCTTCTTCCCGCAGCAGAGCGTCAGCAAATTCTGGGTGGCGCTGACCGCGTTCGACAAGGCGGACCGGGGCCAGCTCAGCCTCTCGGCGCCGGTCACCGTCCGGCGCGACGACATGACCCTGTTCCACCAGCCGATCGCCGCCCAGCTCGGCGCGAGCGGCTACAGCACGACCCTCGACAGCCTGATCTACCGGGCGATCACGCAGAGCGACAACACCTGCAACGACTTCGTCCTGTGGAAGGCCGGAGGCCCGACCGCGGTGCGCGAGTTCCTGAGGTCGCGCGGGATCGAGGGCATCCGCTTCGGCCCGGGCGAGCGGCTCCTGCAGAGCCAGATCGCCGGGATCGAGTGGAAGCAGAGCTACGCCTACAATGGCGGCTTCTACAAAGCCCGCAACGCGGTGCCCGCGGCCCAGCGCCGCGCCGCCTTCGAGCGCTACATCGCCAACCCGATGGACGGAGCGACCCCGAAAGGGATAGTCGGCGCGCTCGCCCGGCTGAAGCGCGGCGAATTGCTGTCCGCCGCCTCGACCTCGAAGCTGCTCTCGATCATGGGCAATACCAGGACCGGCGCCCAGCGCCTCAAGGGCGGCCTGTCGGCCGGCTGGAAGCTCTCCCACAAGACCGGCACCGGCCAGGTGCTCGGCGGCGAGCAGGCCGGCTATAACGACATCGGCATCCTCACCGGGCCCGACGGGCGCTCCTACGCGGTGGCGGTGATGATCCGCCGAACCTCGGCGCCGCTCGGCCAGCGGATGGCGGCGATGCAGAACACGGTGCGCGCGGTGATCAGCTTCGACCAGAATCTGTCGAGCTACGGCATGGCGAGATACGGGGTGAGCGAGCCGGCGAGCCGGTAGCCTAAATTCCTCCCCGAGCTCGTCTCGGGGAGGGGGACCAGGCGAAGCCTGGTGGAGGGGCAAGGCTGAGTCCGAAATCACCCCTCCACCGCGCTGCGCGCGGTCCCCCTCCCCCAGCAAGCTGGGGGAGGAATTTGTCCTCACGCGTCGTAATCCACTTCCAGGCCTTCGCCTTTCGGCACCGACTGGCAGGTCAGCACATAGCCCGCGGCCACCTCCTCGTCGGTGAGGCCGTAGCGGGCGGCCATCTCGACCGCTCCGGAGACGATTCGCGCCCGGCAGGTGGCGCAGACCCCGGCCTTGCAGGCGAAGGGGGCGGGAAGGCCGGCGAGGCGGGCGCTGTCGAGGATGTTGCCAGCCTCGGCGCTGAACGGCACCCGCCGCTTGCGGCCGTCCAAGGTGACCAGCATGGTCGCGCCCTGGGCCTCCTTCGACAAAGCGTCGAGCTGGGCCTGCAGCGCCTCGGGCGGGCGGTCGGCGGTGAAGCGCTCGAGGTGGATCCGGTCGGACGGGATGCCGCGGCCGAGCAGGGCCTGCTCGGCGGAATCCATCATCGGCCCCGGACCGCAGACGAAGAAGGCGGCGATATCGGCGGGATCGATCAGATGCTCGAGCACCTCGTCGCATTTGGAGCGGTCGAGCATACCGTTGAACAGGTCGATATCCTCCGCCTCCTCGGCGAGGAAATGGTGGACCTCGAGCCGGTCCATGAAGCGGTTCTTGAGCCGCGCGAGCTCGTCGAGGAAGATGACCGACTGGCTGTCGCGATTGCCGTAGAACAGCGTGAAGCGGCTCCGCGGCTCCTCGATCAGGGCGGTCTTGAGCAGCGACATGACCGGCGTGATTCCGGAGCCGCCGGCGAAGGCGGCATAATGGTTGGCGGCGTCCGGCCGGAAATCCCAGGTGAAGCTGCCGTGCGGCTCCATCACGTCGATCCGGCCGCCGGACCTGAGATTGTCGTTCGCCCAGTTGGAGAAGAGCCCGCCGGCGATCCGCTTGACGGTGACCTTGAGCTCGCCGTCCTCCGGAGCGACGCAGAGGGAGTAGTTGCGCCTCACCTCCTCGCCGCCGATCTCGGCCTTGAGCGTCAGATGCTGGCCTGGCTTGAACCTGAACCTCTCGCGCAGCTCCGGCGGGACATGGAAGCGGATCGACCGCGCCTCCGCGGTCTCGTCGACGATCTCGGCGACGGCGAGGCTGTGGAAGTTGACGCTCATCGGCCGCTCTCCCCGTCACCCCGGACTTGATCCGGGGTCCACCTTGTCCGGGGCCTGAGCCGCAAGGAAGGTGGATGCCGGATCAAGTCCGGCATGACGATGTCGGCCTTCAATGGCATTTGAACAGGTCGAACGGCTCGGCGCAGGAGCGGCAGCGCCACAGGGCCTTGCAGGGGGTCGAGCCGAAGCGGCTGATCTCCCCGGTATCGGCGGAGCCGCATTGCGGGCATTCCACCGCCGAGCGCGTCGGAGGGGCGATTCCGTAGGCGCGAAGCTTGGCCCGGCCCTCCGGAGTGATCCAGTCGGTGGTCCAGGCGGGAGCGAGTGCGGTCTCGATCCGGACGTTGCGGTAGCCGGCGGCATCGAGGGCGTCGCGGATGTCGCGCTCGATCACCTGGGTGGCGGGGCAGCCGGTATAGGTCGGGGTGATGACGACCCGGTCGGGCTCGACCGAGCGGACGATGCCGAGCTCGACGACCGAGATTACAGGGATTTCCGGGTCGGCGACCTCATCCAGCACCGTCCAGACCGGCGCGGTCTCGTCGAGGCGGGCGGCCGCTACCATTTCGCGTCCGGATAGGTGCGGGGGAGGAATTGCATCACCGCGAGAAGGTGGCCGAGATGCTCCGAATGATGGCCTCGGCGGCCGCCGAGGATCGGGCGCTGGTCGGGCGGCGGCTCGAGGGTGGCCTCGGCGAGCACGGCCGAGACGAGGGCGTCGTAATCGGGTCGCAGGGCCGCGAGGTCGGCGCCGATCCCGCGCTCCGCCATGAAGGTGGCGAGATCGTCCATCTCGAACAGCTCGGGCACGAAGCGCCAGTTCCAGGCGAGGCCGTCCCCGATCCGCCGCCGGCTCTCCTCGGTGCCGTCGCCGAGCCGGATGACCCATTCGGCGGCCAGCTCCTGGTGGTAGGTGACCTCCTTCACCGCTTTCCCGGCGACCGAGGCGATGAGCTCGTCGGCCGAGCCGGTGAGCTTCCGGAGCAACAATTTCTGCCAGGTCGAGAAGAGGAACTGCCGGGCCATGGTCCGGCCGAAATCGCCGTTGGGCTGCTCGACCAGCCAGCAGTTGCGATAGTCGAGCACGTCGCGGCGGAAGGCGAGGGCGTCGCCGTCGCGACCTTTGCCTTCCACCTCGCCGGCGCGACCCAGGAAGTGGGTGGCCTGGCCGATCAGGTCGAGGGCGATGTTGGCGAGGCTGAGGTCGACCTCGACCGAGGGCGCATGGCCGCACCATTCGCCGAGCCGCTGGCCGAGGATCAGGGAATCGTCGCCGAGGCGGAGGAGATATTCGAACAGGGCCGGGCCTTCCTCGAGCGCGGGGGAGTCGAAGGCGCCGGCGCCGGTGGCGGAGGAGGGGAGGTCGATGGGAGGGAGGGAGGCCATCCTTATGCCTCCCCATCGGAGATGGGGAGGGGGACCGCCGAAGGCGGTGGAGGGGTGACCTCGCGCGGAGTCGGAGCCAGGTCACCCCTCCACCAGCTTCGCTGGTCCCCCTCCCCACGCGTTGCGTGGGGAGGCAAGATCGATCCCCCCCTCATATGTGGGTGATCCCCTCGGGGATGTCGTAGAAGGTCGGGTGGCGGTAGACCTTGTCGGCGGCGGGGTCGAACATGGCTTCGTCCTGGCCGGGATCGGAGGC
>DASQJV010000209.1:0-3929 GCA_035630855.1 Allosphingosinicella sp.
TCGATATCCTCGATCCGCAGGAGGAAGGCGCCGTCGCGGCTGCGCGCGAAATCGTGGGCCAGCAAGGCCGAGAAAGCGTGGCCCAAATGCAACCGACCGGTCGGGCTCGGCGCGAAACGGGTGACGATCCTCATTTCCAGCCGTCCCCCTTTTCTTCGTCATCCCCGCGAAAGCGGGGATCCAACGGGAGTCCGTGCGGGCCTCCGCCTTCGTCTGGATTCCCGCTTTCGCGGGAATGACGAAAGCGACTCCGGCATCGCCCTCTTTCCCCTTGACCCGGTGACTCCGCCCATGCTGTCATGACGTCGTCACCTTCGCATGGGAGGGGGCTTGGACTGGGGAGGGGCTCCTCCGTTCTGAGTGCGACAGGCCGGGCGTCTCTCCTCGCGATGACGAGGATTTCGCGCGGCGCATGTACCATCCCGACCTCCTCCGCCATCCGGACGCCTGCCCCGCGCTCGTGCTCAACGCCGATTATACGCCCTTGAGCTATTATCCGCTCAGCCTGTGGCCGTGGCAGACCGCGGTCAAGGCCGTGTTCCTCGAGCGGGTCGACATCGTCGCCCAATATGTCCGCGAGGTCCACAGCCCGACCCGCACCCTGCAATTGCCCTCGGTGATCGCGCTCAGGCAATATGTGAAGCCGAGCGAGCATCCGGCCTTCACCCGGTTCAACCTGTTCCTTCGCGACCGCTTCGAATGCCAATATTGCGGCGACCCTTCCGAGCTGACCTTCGACCATGTCGTCCCGCGCGCCCAGGGCGGGCGAACGACCTGGGAGAATGTCGCCACCGCCTGCGCCCCGTGCAACCTCAAGAAGGGCGGGCGGACCCCGCTGCAGGCGCATATGAACCTCAACCGCCGCCCCTATAGGCCGACCAGCTGGCAGCTTCAGGAGAACGGCCGAAGCTTCCCGCCCAATTACCTGCACGAAAGCTGGCGCGACTACCTCTATTGGGACATCGAGCTGGAGGCTTAGAGCAGGAGGCGCACGAGCCCCGGGCCGGCGGCCGTCATCCCGGACTTGATCCGGGATCCATGAGCACCGCCGCGCGAAGTCTTTGCGGTCCGTGTTCATGGATTCCGGCTTTCGCCGGAATGACGAATCCGCGACGCCGTGAAGGCAACGGCCTCGGCGCCGAACCGTTACGCCCCCGATGCGCGACTTCTCCCAGCTCCTCGACGCCCTCGTCTACACCCGCTCGCGCAACGCCAAGCTGAAGCTGATCGGCGATTATCTGAAGCGCACGCCCGATCCCGACCGCGGCTATGCGCTGGCGGCGCTGACCGGCGAGCTCGACCTGCCCGGGGTCAAGCCCGCGGCGATCCGGGCCATCGTCGAGGAACGGATCGATCCCGTCCTTTTCCGGATGAGCTGGGACTATGTCGGCGACATGGCCGAGACCGTGTCCCTGCTCTGGCCGAAGCGGATCGACCAGCCCGCCGAGATAGACGACGGCTCGCTTCGCATCGCCAGAGTCGTCGAGCGGCTTCAGACTCTGGGCCGGGCCGAGGCGCCGGGCGCCCTCGCCCGGATGCTCGACCATCTCGACTCCAGCGGCCGCTACGCCCTGCTCAAGCTCGCCACCGGCGAGCTTCGCATCGGGGTCTCGGCGAGGCTCGCCAAGACCGCTCTGGCGCAGGCCTTCGGGCTCGACGTCGATTCGGTCGAGGAGGTCTGGCACGGCCTCGGCCCGCCCTACCTGCCGCTGTTCGACTGGGCGGAGGGGCGGGGGGGCCGGCCGACCGCCGACAACGTCCCGGTCTTCCGGCCCTTCATGCTCGCCCATCCGCTCGAGGAGCTGCGGCTGTCGCTGGACGATTATGCGGCCGAGTGGAAATGGGACGGGATAAGGGTCCAGATCGTCCGGGCGGGCGGCGAGACCAGGCTCTACAGCCGCGCCGGCGACGACATCAGCCGGAGCTTCCCGGAGATCGCCGAAAGCTTCCGCGAGGACGGCGCGGTCGACGGCGAATTGCTGGTCAAGGGCGAGTTCCAGGGCGCCGACGCCCATGGCGGAGCGGCGGCGAGCTTCAACGCGCTCCAGCAGAGGCTCGGTCGGAAGCTCGTCTCGGCCAGGATGCTGAAGGACTTTCCGGCCTTCGTCCGGCTCTACGACATCTTGTTCGACGGCCCGGAGGACCTTCGCGCCCTGCCCTGGGAGGAGCGCCGGGCGCGGCTGGCCGCCTTTGTCCCGAGGCTCGACCCGGAGCGGTTCGACCTCTCCGCGCTGATCGAGGCGGCGACCTTCGACGCTCTGGAGGAGATACGCTCGGGCGCCCGCGACGCGTCGATCGAGGGGGTCATGCTCAAGCGCCGCGACAGCCCCTACACGTCCGGCCGCCGGGTCGGCCTGTGGTACAAATGGAAGCGCGACCCGCTCACCGCCGACTGCGTCCTGATGTACGCCCAGCGCGGAAGCGGCAAGCGCTCCTCTTATTATTCCGATTTCACCTTCGGCTGCTTCGCTCCGGACGGCGAGCTGCTTCCGGTCGGCAAGGCCTATTTCGGCTTCACCGACGAGGAGTTGCTGTGGCTCGACCGCTTCGTCCGCAACCATACGGTGAAGCGCTTCGGCCCGGTGCGGGAAGTCGAGAAGAGCCTGGTCCTCGAGGTCGCCTTCGATTCGATCCACTCCAGCAAGCGCCACAAATCCGGGCTCGCCATGCGTTTCCCCCGCATCTCTCGGATCCGGACCGACAAGCCGGCCGCGGAGGCGGATACGATCGAGGGGCTGAAGCGGCTGGCGACGTGAGCCCGGTTCCTCCCTCGGAAAGCCGGGGGAGGAATCAGGGGAATTAACCCTTAGGGGTCCGCCATTCCCCTTTTGGAACGCCGGATTTATCGGGGCTGACAAGCCCGCCCGGCCGGGACAGGCAAGGTGGCCCGGATGCTTTTGCGAGGGCTTTGACGATGGCGACGTTCATTCGAGAAATGCAGGACGAGGGTTTCCCGCACGATCCCCGGCATCGCGGCTATTGCATCCAGTATCGCGAGAATGAGGTGAACCATTGCCCCAGCTGCGGCCGGAGCCACTGGTATGTCGGCCGGGTCTCGGCGGAATGCGGCTTCTGCGCGACCGCGCTTCCGCTCGCGGCGGCGGCCAGCCGCGGCGCCGGCACCCGCGGCCGCGGCCATCGGCCGACGGCTATGAGCGAAGCGGCCTGATTATCTCCCCATGCGAACGCATGGGGAGGATATCAGAACGGAAGCCACTTGCTCTTCTGGCTGAAGCGCATGTAGCCGGCATTGACTCCGAGCCGGGCGCCCACGCCGAGGCGGATCGGGATCAGGACGACGTCGCCGCGCCGCAAATAGCTCGCGGTGAAGCCGCCGACGACATAGGCGTTGCCTTCGGCGGCGGGATAGCGCCGGAACAGCCTCTCGCTGTCGTGGAGGTTGTAGACGAGCACGAACACCTTGTCGGCATTGGCTCCGAAATCGAAGCCCACGGACGGGCCGGTCCAGTGGACCTTGCGGTCGCCCTCGATCTGGTGGTGGAGCATCCCGGAGCCGTAGCGGACCCCGGCGATGAAGGCTCCGCCGGCCTCGCGGCCGGTGATGTAGCCGGTGGGGTCGCCGCGTTCGCGCAATATGTCCTCGATGAGATCGGCCAACCCTTCGGCGCCCTTGCCGAACACGCCCTCGGCGGCGCCGAGCACCCGCTTCATCGGGATCGACTCGCCCTTGGCCGCCTGGCTCGCGCGCTGGCTCGCCGTGCCCGCGGCCGCGGCCGGGGCGGCCGGGTCCTGCGAGGCGGCGGCCTCGAAGCCGGGCTCCGCCGAGGGCGCCGGATCCTGCGGGCCGGCGTCGACCGGCTTATATTCGCTGTCGTCGCTCTCCCAGCCGGGCTCAGCCGGGGCCTCGGACTGCGCCGGATCGGCGATGCTGTTGGGATCGACGGTGGCGACCTGCGCCGGCGCGGACG
>DASQJV010000210.1:0-4902 GCA_035630855.1 Allosphingosinicella sp.
GATGCCGTGCGCTCCGATCGTATAGGCCATTGCCCCGAAGGCTCCGAGCGGCGCCGCGTACATCAGGATGTGGACCATACGGAACACGGCCGCGGTCAGCACCCGCATCGCTCCGAGCACCCGCTCGCCGCGCTCGCCGAGCAGCGCCAGCGCGATCCCGAACAGGATCGAGACGAACAGCACCTGCAATATCTGCCCTGAGGTGAAGGCGCTGAAGAAGGTGTCGGGGACGATATTGAGCAGGAAGCCGGTGATCGATTGCTCGTGCGCCTTGTCGACATAGGTCGCGACCGCCCCCTGGTCGAGCGCGGCCGGGTCGACGTTGAGCCCGTCCCCCGGCCTGACGACGTTGGCGACGACCAGCCCGACCGCGAGCGCCAGGGTCGAGAAGGTCAGGAAATAGGCCATCGCCTTCGCGCCGACCCGGCCGAACGCCTTGAGGTCCGACATTCCGGCGATTCCGGTGGTGACGGTGAGGAAGATGACCGGGGTGATGATCATCTTGACCAGCTTGATGAAGGCGTCCCCGAGCGGCTTCAATGACGCCCCGAAAGCGGGGAAGAGCCACCCCACGAGCACTCCCAGAGCGATCGCGACGAGGACCTGGGCGTAGAGGCTTCGCCAGAAGGGCCGGGACCTGGTCATTCTATTATCGGCTCCTCACCAGCGGCGCGTAGCGCGGGTCGAGCTGGACGGCGCGCTCCTCGTCCGCCCGGGCCCGGCGAAGGTCGCCGCGCTCGCGGTGGACGAGGGCGCGATGATAATAAGCTCGGGCGTCGTTCGGGGCGTAGAGCACCGCCCGGTCGAGATCGGCGAGCGCCCGGTCGAGGTCGCCCCGGCTCCGCCAGGCGAGGCCGCGGTTGAGCCAGGCGCTCGACGATCGCGGCGACAGCTCGATCGCCCGGTCGAACGCCGCCGTCGCCTCCTCGAGATCCCCGTTCCAGGCGCTCGACAGCCCGTCGGCGAGAGGCTCCTTCGCCGGTCCCCGGGCCCCCCGGGCGACCGTCGCCACCGAAGCCTCGCAGCGCTCCAGGCTCCGCCCCGGATCCTCGATCGTGCAGGCGTTCCAATCGCCCCGCCGAGCCGCCCGCTCCGCCCGCCGGTCGCGGGCCGCGAGCTCCTCCGAGCCGATCGAAGTGACCGGCACCGAGGAGCTGAGGTTGGGCCGCCGGATCCGGCTTCCGGTGACGACGATCGACGACCCGCCCTCCTCGGCGGAGGATTCCTTCGCGGCCTCCTGGCGCCCGGCGGCCTCGGCGGCGTCCGCCGCGGCGCCAACGGGAGCCTCGGCGGGCTCTGCCTGTTCGGAGGCCGGGCGTTCCGCCGTCGCCGTCGGCGCGGGCGGCGGGGGCGCTTGCGTCGGAGCCACGTCGGCCGTCGGGCCGGGAGCCGGAGCCGGAGCCGGAGCCTGGGCCGGCGGCCGGCGCTCCGGAACGACCGCATTGTCGAAGGCGGTCCAGACGAAGGGCAGACCGATGATCGCGACGAGGAAAGCTCCGGCGAGCGCCCCGGCCTGGGGCCGCCGCCACCAGGCCGGCCGCCGCTCGCCGCCGGCCCGCTCCGGCTTCGCCTCGACTCCGTCGAAGCGGCGGAGCGCCTCCGAGATCGCCGCCTCGCGCCGGGCCGGGGCCGGCGGCGGAGCCTTCGGAATCGAGGCGGCGATGTCGTCGTCGCCGGTCACGGCCTTGCCCCGCGGGTGCTGAGGTCCCCTCCGGGGCGGCAACGGCAAGGCGGGAGGAGGCGCATCTCTCGGACCTTATAGCGAAAGCGCGGGCCGGGTCGAACGCGCTCTGGCCTTCCCCTCTCCCGCCCGAGCGGGAGAGGGGAGCCGCAACTCACTGGCCGCCGGCGCCCTGGCCCTGCAGCGACGGCGCCGAGCTCGCCGCCCGGACCAGCCGGACCAGCTCCGAGCGATAGCCGTAGGGGTCGCGGCCCTGGGCGCCCGAGACCAGCCTGAGGACGTCGCCATAGCCCATCGACCCGGCGTAGCGGCCGCCGCGCAGGAGCTCGGCGAAGGCGGCGACCCCGGCGGCGAAGCGCGCGTCCTCCGGAGCATCCTCGAAGCGCCGGACCTCGGCCGATTTATCGATCGGGGTCGAGATCAGCCGGCTCGCCGAGGCTTTCGGGAGCTTGTAGCGGATCTTGACGAAGCCATATTCCGAATTGGGCGCGGAGGTCCGGTGGCGGGCGGTCGGCGCATAGCGCAGCTCCCCGACCGCCCTCGCGCCGCCGACCGGCACGATCTCGTAGAGCGCGGTCACGCTCTGCCCCGATCCGACCTCGCCGGCGTCGACCCGGTCGTTGTCGAAATCCTCGCGCTGCAGCATCCGGGTCTCGTAGCCGACAAGCCTGTATTCGGCGACCGCCGCCGGGTTGAACTCGACCTGGATCTTCACGTCCTTGGCGATCGGGAACAGGGTCGAGGTCGCTTCCTCGACCAGGGTCTTCCTCGCCTCGGCGACGGTGTCGATATAGGCGGCGGCGCCGTTGCCGTTCTGGGCGAGGGTCTGCATCAGGGCGTCGTTGTAATTGCCCATCCCGAAGCCGAGGACGGAGAGGAACACGCCCTTGCCGCGCTCGCGCTCGACGAAGCCCTTGAGTTCGTTCGGATCGGTGATCCCGACGTTGAAGTCGCCGTCGGTCGCGAGGATCACCCGGTTCACTCCCCGGGGGTCGAGATTGCGCTCGGCCAAAGCATAGGCCTGGCGGATGCCCTCGGCCCCGGCGGTGCTTCCCCCCGCTCCGAGCCGGTCGATCACCGCCCTTATCCTCGCTTTCTCGCGGGCCGGGGTCGGCTCGAGCGCGGTTCCGGCGCTTCCGGCATAAGTGACGATCGCGACCGTGTCGTCGGGGGCGAGCCGGTCGAGCAGCATCGACAGCGACTGCTGGACGAGCGGCAGCTTGTTGGGCTCGGCCATCGAGCCCGACGTGTCGATCAGGAAGACGAGGTTGGCATCGGGCCGGGTCTCGCGCTCGACCGCATAGCCCTTGATCCCGATCCTCACCAGCTTGCGCCCCGGCGACCAGGGGCTGGGGAAGACGGCGACATGGCTGCTGAACGGCTCGGCGGCGCTCTCGGGCGGCTCGTAATCGTAGGGGAAATAGTTGATCATCTCCTCGGTCCGGACCGCCGCCGGCTGCGGAAGCACGTTTTGCGCCAGCGATGCCCGGACGAACGAATAGGAGGCGGTGTCGACGTCGATCGAGAAGGTCGAGACCGGCTCCTGCTCGGCGATCTTGAAGCCGTTCTGGACGACCGAGGCGAAGCGGTCGCGGCCGACGTCGGGCACGTGGACGTAGCCGGGCGACTGGACGACTGGCCGGTGGCCGGAGGCCCGGCCGCGGCGGGACGGGCTCCTATAGACCTCTTCGCCGCCGACGACGGTGATCGGCACCGAGGATTCGAGATTCGGCCGGGCTATCCTCGACCCGGTGATGACGATGCTGGAGCCGTCCGCATACTCGGCGTCCGCGGCCGCCTCGGCTTGGGGGACGGCGGGATCGGCCTCGGCCGGCTCGGCCGCGGCGAGCTCGGCGGGCGGCGGCGAGGCCGTCTCGAGCCCGGGTTTCGAGCAGGAGGCGAGCAAGGCGGCGACCAGTCCGGTGGCGATCGCGCTGGGCAGGCGGTTCATATTTCTCTCCCTGAAGTCAGCGGCGCACGTTCGTCCGCATCCCCCTTCGACGCGCCCCGCCGGGAAATCCTTGGACGCTGGGAGAAATATTTTTTCCGGCATTGATAGGTGGATCGATCGTCTCGATCCGTTCGCCCTGAGCCTGTCGAAGGGCCTTCCTTTCCACCGACCCTTCAATCCTGAACGCGTTTCAGGGTCCAGGCCGGTGCCCGTCGGGCGTCAGGCCGTGGGCCGAGCGCCTGCGCAGCACCCCCGGCGCCGCGGCGCCAGTTTCAAAAAGGCACGAAGGCACAAAGGCACGACGTAGAGAGCCCACTTTTCTACGTCGTGCCTTTGTGCCTTCCCTCAAAAAATCCAGGGCCTGCCGGCCGGGGAAGAAAATCGCACGATGCGAGGCGCCGGATCGCCGCGTCGGACGCTCAGTCCTCCTCTCCGCCGCCCTCCGCCGAGAGCAGCCGCCTCACCTCATGCATCCGCCACGAGACCGTCGCCTCGGCCACCCCCAGGATCGCGGCCGCCTCGGCATGGCTGAGCTGCTCTCCGGCGACGAGCACCGCCGCGTCGCGATAGGCGGGCTTGAGCCGAGCGATCGCGCTCCGCAGCCAGATCGAATCGTAGAGGTCGCGCCCGTCCGGAGCCTTCGCCAGCCCCGCCAGCACCGCCAGCCGCCCGGACATCCCGGCGAACGAGCGCCGCCGCCGCCTGAGGTCGCGGCAGGCATTGTAGACGATCCCGATCAGCCAGGTACCGAACCTCGCCTCGCCCCGGAAGCTCCCGATCTTCTCGACCAGAGTGCAGCACACATCCTGGGCGATGTCGTCCGCATCGGCCCGGGAGCCCGTTAGCTGCCAGGCCATCCCGTGCACCCGGTCGTAATGCCGCCGGAGAAGCTGTTCGAACGCCCCCCGGTCCCCCGCCGCGGCGGCAACGACCAGCTCGGCGTCCGGATCACCCACTTCTAACCGCCCCTCAACCCGCCCCCCGCTGATGCCCGATCCTCTCCCCTCCCGGCAAGGGAGGGGCGGAGGCGGGCGTGAATCCCCGCGTGACCTGAGTCACGCGCTTGATTCGTCCCGGCCGCTAGGGTCGGCGGCGAAGGGAATCGACTCATGACTGCGGTCCTCGAAAGCGTTCCGGGCGACGAGACGGCATTGACGCTGGACATGGTCGTGCCGGCGGCCGCCACCGGCCCGGCCCCCCTCGTGCTGCTTCTCCATGGCAGCTTCGGCATGTTGCCCCAGTATCGCGGCGACATCCTCTCCTTCGCCGA
>DASQJV010000211.1:0-2461 GCA_035630855.1 Allosphingosinicella sp.
CTCAACGACGGCTGCATGCGGCCGATCGCGCTCGACGTGCCCGAAGGCTCGATGCTCAACCCGCGCTTCCCGGCCGCGGTGGTGGCGGGGAATGTCGAAACCAGCCAGGTGATCACCGATTGCCTGTTCGCCGCCTGCGGCGCGCTGGCGCCGAGCCAGGGGACGATGAACAATTTCACGTTCGGCAATGCGGACCATCAATATTATGAGACGATCGCGGGCGGCGCCGGCGCAGGCCCGGATTTCGACGGAGCGAGCGCGGTCCAGACCCATATGACCAACAGCCGGCTGACCGACCCCGAGGTGCTGGAGACGAGGCTTCCGGTGCTGGTCGAGCGCTTCGCCATCCGCCGCGGCAGCGGCGGGCCGGGGCGGCAGAGCGGCGGCGACGGGGTCGAGCGCCACATCCGCTTCCGCGAGCGGATGCGGGCGAACATCCTCTCCAACCGCCGCGAGGTGCCGCCGCGCGGCATCGAGGGCGGCGGCGAAGCCAGGCCGGGGGTCAACCAGGTGATCAGGGCCGACGGGACGGTCGAGACCCTGACGGCGACGGCTTCGGCGGAGATGCGCGAGGGCGACATGTTCGTGATCGAGACTCCGGGGGGAGGGGGCTATGGCCCGCCCCGTCATCCCGGCGAAGACCGGGATCCATGAACAGGTTGCTTTCCGAAGAGGGCGGTGTTCATGGATCCCGGGTCAAGCCCGGGATGACGTGACGCCATGACCAACTACTTCGTCCTGCTCGGAATCCTCATCGTCGTCGCCGGATTCGCGCTTCGGCTGAACCCGATGCTGGTCGTCACCGCCGCCGCGATCGCCACCGGGCTGATCGCCGGGATGGATATCGTCGAGGTCGTCTCCACCTTCGGCAAGGCGTTCAACGACAACAGGATCATCGCCATCGTCTGGATCGTGCTTCCGGTGATCGGCCTGCTCGAGCGCTACGGCCTCCAGCAGCGCGCCGCCGCCCTGATCCGGGGGTTCGCCGGCGCCACCACCGGGCGGCTGCTCATCCTCTACCTGGGCTATCGCCAGATCATCTCCGCGGTCGGCCTGCACAGCACCGCCGGCCACCCGCAGACGGTCCGCCCGCTGCTCGCGCCGATGGCCCTGGCCGCGGCCGAGAAGCAGCATGGCGAGCTCGACGAGAAGACGTCGGAGAAAGTGAAGGCCTATTCCGCCGCGACCGACAATGTCGGCCTGTTCTTCGGCGAGGACATCTTCTTCGCCATCGCCTCGATCGTCCTCATCCAGCAGACGCTGGCGACCTACGGAATCGTCCTCGCGCCGCTCCAGCTCGGGCTGTGGGCGATCCCGTCGGCGATCGCGGCCTTCCTGGTGCACAGCACTCGGCTGCTGATGCTGGATCGCAGCTTATCCTCCCCGCGGCGAAGCCGGGGGGAGGGGGACCACCCGGAGGGTGGTGGAGGGGTAGATGAGGAGGCCTCGCCAATTACCCCTCCACCCCGCTACGCGGGGTCCCCCTCCCCATCTGGCGATGGGGAGGATGGGAGATGATCACCCTCCATCATCTCTACGTGCTCGCCGGAGCGATGTTCGCCGCCTTCGCCCTGCTCAGCGCGCTCGACCGCTCCAACCCGAAGCGCCTCGGCAACGCCGCCTTCTGGGGGCTGATGGCGCTGAGCCTGCTCGCCGGCGACCTCATCGGCGACTTCGGCAACGGCCTGCTCGTCCTCGGCCTCGCCGCTCTGGCGAGCCTCGGCCTGATCGGCCGCTCGCAGCCGCCGACCACCTCGGACGAGGAGCGCGAGGCCCTGTCCCTCCGCTACGGCAACCGCCTCTTCCTTCCGGCGCTGATCATCCCCGCCGTCGCCTTCGTCGGGACCCTGCTCTACACCTACACCCCGCTCAGGGATTCCGGCCTGTTCGAGGCCAAGCGCGAGACCTACGTCCTGCTCGGCCTCGGAGTGCTGACCGCGCTCGGAGTGATCTTCGCCTGGCTCAGGCCGCCGGCGGTGGCGCCGCTCCAGGAAGGGCGCCGGCTGATCGACGCGATCGGCTGGGCGGCGCCGCTTCCGCAGATGCTCGCCGCGCTCGGAGTCCTCTTCGCCGCCGCCGGGGTCGGAACCGTCATCGGCGAGATCACCCGCGCCGTCATCCCGGAAGGAAGCGTCTTCCTCACCGTCGCCGTCTTCGCGCTCGGCATGGCGGTGTTCACGATGATCATGGGCAACGCCTTCGCCGCCTTCCCGGTGATGGCGGCGGCGATCGGGGTGCCGCTGCTCATCCAGGCCTATGGCGGCGACCCGGCGGTGGTCGGAGCGATCGGGATGCTCGCCGGCTTTTGCGGGACTCTGATGACTCCGATGGCGGCCAACTTCAACCTGGTGCCGGCCGCCTTGCTCGAGCTCAAGGACCGTAATGGCGTGGTAAAGGCGCAGATTGGAACCGCTCTGCCCCTGCTCGCGATCAACATCCTCTTCATCTGGTGGTTCGCCTT
>DASQJV010000212.1:0-7549 GCA_035630855.1 Allosphingosinicella sp.
GGACCGTCGTCGCCAGCAAGGAGGGGAGGAAGAGGGCGCGCTGGGAGTGCCCTTCGCGGTAGACGGCATCCGCGCGCGGCCGGTACGCCCGTTCATAGTCGAAAGGTTCGCGCTTGCCGGCGATACGAGCGGCCCATGCCAGGGTCCCCGGCGCATAGCCCTTGCCGAAGAAGCCCATCACCCAGTCCCCGGGCCGGGCTACGCGCCGAACGACGGGCTTGCACGTCGCCAGCGTTATCAGGCCGCCGTCGATGCAGGGGGCGATGCCGTCGTCCGACGTCATGATGTACCGGTAAAGGCGCGGCTCGCCGTTTCCCATCGCCATGATCCCGTTTCCTCCGCGCCGCCAGCTGAGCGGGCCGAACCGTAGATCGGAGCAAGGGGGAATTCCGGCAAGCCCCGGATGGCTGGCTTTGGGAGGGTGACCGTGACTGTCCAATGAGCACCCTCGCACCGCCGGCCCCGTCGGTCGCCTCGAAAGGCACGAAATTGTCAGGCACTATTGAATGCTATAAGTAGAGACGAGCCTGTATCCTGGAGTCGGTAGATGTGCATCATTGCGAGGGAAATCTTCGGAAGGGAAATCGGGCCATGAGACCTTTGTTTCCAGCGCGACTGGCCTGCGTTCTTCTTGCCGCTCTCGTCGCCGCCACGACGCGTGCCGTCGCCGCCGGGAATAATGGTGGTCAAGCCGGCGACGACAATTCCGGTTCGGGGAGGAATTGCGTCCGAGTCATGGGTCAGCTCGTCTGCAAAAGCGAGAAAACGGCGGCGGCGGCCGCCGCCGCGGTGACGCCGGCGGTGCTCGCCGCCCGCCTCTTCACCGACGGGCCCCAGATCCTCCCGGCCGATTCGCGTCATTTCGCCCTCCAGGGATTCGCCCGCAACGGCTGGCCCGTCGCGGTGGATTTCCAGCCGCAACCCGGCACCCTCACCGTGCTGGTCGTCACGCCCTACGGCCCGGCCCCTTCCTCCTCGCCGGCCCGGCGCGGCCTGAAGGCGGTTCGCGACTCGGCCGGACCCGTGCGCATCGTCATGGATCCGACCGGGCGGGGCGGACGCCAGCTGTTCGTCCTCCCGCGCATCGCCTTTGCGTCCGCGCAAGGCCCGGGCGGCGGCGAGCTCGGGATCGCGACCTACTCGGTCGAATCCTATCGGATTTCGGCGAAGGGCAAGCCGTCGGTCAAGCGCTCGCCGGTCGAGATATTCGGGTTCGGCGCCGGTCCTGACGCGGTGCCCGGCCGCCTGGCGGGACAGGCGGGACGGGCGCCGGCCATGGCGGCCGCGGCGCTGGTCCTGACGGCGGCCCAGTCGAGTCCCGCCGCGATGGCGCTTTCACAGGCGGTTCTGGCCGACCGCGCGACGACGGTGACCCGGCGCGGGAGTCCGCCGCAAAGGCGCGTGGACTATCAGTACCGGGTGGGGCGGTCGCTGCACCTCGTCGCCGAGGACATCTGGCGGGAATCCGGCGGCAAGGCGGTCCCCGTGCTGCTCGGGCCGAGGCTTCGCAACCCGGCGCCGGCGACGATCCGCAACTTTTGGGCTCTGGCCGGGAATCCCGGCGCCGTACAATATCGGCTGGTCGTGCGCGGGTGGCAGCAATGCCCGAACGGAGATTTCACCACCTGCGCGAACCAGGCCGCCTTCGGAGTCGCCCGGTCAGCTGCGGTGCGGGTCAAATGAGCCGGCGGCGACCGCCACGGTCGCCGAGGCAGGCCCGGGCCGACACTGCCGGACCGCCGGGCGCGCACGTCCGGCCGATCCTCGCCGCCGCCGCGATCGGCTTGCTGGCGCTGGCCGGCTATGCCTTTTACTATCTCGACAATCTGCCGCAGTCGGTGCGGCTCGATCCGAGCCTCGACTGGCCTTCCCGCCCCGGCGAGGAGATGCGCCTGCGGGGGGTCCCGCCGGGATCGGCCCTCGCCTTCGAGCTGCAGGGCGGCGGCGCCTTTTCCCTGTCCTTCGACAAGGGGGCCGAGCTTGCTCCGAACCCCGATACGCCGCCCGGCCGGCGCGTGGACGACGGGTCGCTCGTCCATGTCTACGCTTTCCCGGGCGAGAACGTCTCGGTGAGGGCGGTGCTGACCGATGGCGACGGGCGCGGCGCGCTCCACCTGGAACCGGGTCTCGAGGGCGGCTCCTTTCCGTCGCTTCGGCTCCATTCGGAGGGAGCCCGGCTCCGGGTCGAACTCGACGCCTTTCCCAACCCGGACCGGAGCGAGCATAGCTTCATCGCCGTCGGGCCCGGGGAGGCGCCCCTGCAGGAGGCTCGGCTGACCTTGCCCCCGGGCGTCGCCTTCCAGCTCCGAATGGCCCGGGCGGACCTGGCGCGATTGACGGTGACGCCGCTCCGACTCGGCCCCGACACCGAGGGCTTTTCGGTGCGGGCGCTGGAGACGGGGCGCTCCGGCGCCGGCGGGGGCGAGCTTGTGGCTCTGGCCTGCGGATCGCCTCCTCGCCGCCTTCTGTGGTGGCGCCCCGCCCCGGCGGTGAGCGCCGGCGACTGCGAACCCGGCCGCCTCGCCGTCACCGGCTTCCGGCTGGACAGGGGCGCGACGGCGTCGCTGGCCGGATCGGGCTTCGTCGTCCGCGACGGCCGGACCCATATCTGGCCGGGTTTCCGCGACCTTCGCCAGAACGACGTCGTCAAGACCGCGCTCGGCTTCCTCCTCGCCGGCCTGGTCGGCTGGGCTTTCGTCAGGCTGCGCGGCGGCCGGGCGGCCGCCTGAGGCGGACCGCCGAGCCGCCGAGCGACCTCAGCCGCCACCCAGCGCCGCGGCGATCGTCTCGAAGATCCCGGCGAGGCTGAGCCCGAGGCGGTTGAAGGCCGCCACCAGGGCGATCGCGATGAGCGCCGCGAGCAGGCCATATTCGATTGCCGTCGCGCCGCGATCGTCGCCGAGCAAATTCCTGAGATAACGCACTTTTTCCGTCCCCTCCAAAGTCGAGCCGTTCATCGCCGGAGAAGGTTACGTCTTGCTTAAGCATCGCCCGCCCATGCTTTATGGAAGGCGCCATGACCCGCCGCTTCCTCCTCGCCCTCCTCCCCCTCCTCGCCGCCGCCGCCTGCTCCAAGGCCCCGCCTCGCTCCCCGATGCCGAGGCCGACCGCCAGGCGATCCGGGCGGTCGTCGCGGACATGGAGTCCGCCTGGAACCGCGGCGACTTCGCCGGCTACATGGCCGCCTTCAAGAAGCCCGACGTCGTCTTCGTCTCCCGCGGCGAGTTCCAGAAGGATTGGCAGGGCACGCTCGATCATTACGTCAGGGATTATGGAGGGACCGCCCAACGCCGGGGCCGGCTCCATTTCTTCGACGTCAGGATCGATTTGCTCGCCCCCGACGCCGCCATGCTGGTCGGCCGCTATCGCCTCGACGGCGGCGACCGGCCGCAGGACGGGATCAACACCCGCCTGTTCCGCAAGGTCGGCGGCCGATGGGTGATCGCGATGAACCATGTCAGCTCGAAGGAGGCGGCGCGCTAGGCGCTGCCTGTCTTCCGGGCATCCGGAAGCCTTTACTCGGTCAGAGCCCCTTCCTCCGGCGCATGGAGCCTGAGTCGGCTGACCCGCCGGCTGTCGCTCTCCGTCACCTCCAGCCGCCAGCCCGAGGGGTGCTCGACGATCTCGCCCGCCTGCGGCACATGGCCGGCGAGCACGGTCGCGAGGCCGCCCAAAGTGTCGACATCCTCCTCGACCGCGCCCAGCCGCGCGTCGATCGTCTCGGCGACCTCCTCGAGCTCGGCCCGGGCGTCGGCGTCCCAGATTCCGTTCTCGAGCGCGATCAGCATTCCGGGGGCTTCCTCGTCATGCTCGTCCTCGATCTCGCCGACGATCTCCTCGACCACGTCCTCGATCGTCACCAGCCCCTCGGTCCCGCCGAACTCGTCGACGACGATGGCGAGGTGGACCCGCTCGGCGCGCATCCGGGCGAGGAGGTCGAGAACGCCCATCGATTCGGGCACATAGAGCGGCTTGCGGAGAAGGGTCGAAATCTCCTCGGGCGGCTCGGCGCCGGACACCTCGACCGTGAAGACGTCCTTGATGTGGGCCATTCCGACGACGGTATCGAGGCTCTCGTGATAGACGGGCAGCCGGCTGTGCCCGGCCTCGGCGAAGGCGGCGACCAGGCCGGCGAAGGTGATCGTGCTCGGCACCGCGATGATGTCGCTTCGCGGAACCGCGATGTCGGCCACCGTGCTCTCGCCGAAATGGAGCAGGTTCCTCAACATCTGGCGCTCGATCGCCGACAGGTCCCCGACGATCGGAGCCTCGCCCTCGTGGCTTTCGATCGCCTCCTCGATCTCCTCGCGAAGCGTGCCCTCGCTGTCGTCGCCGAACAGCATGGCGCGTATGCCCCGCCAGATGCTTCGCTCGCCGTTCGCCTCGTCAGCCATCAGTGGTGGATCTCATAGGGGTCGGCGATTCCGATCGCGGCGAGCGCGCTGCGCTCCGTCTCTTCCATCGCTTCGGCCTCGGCTTCGCCTCGCTCATGGTCATAGCCTAGCAGATGGAGCATGCCATGGACCACCAAATGGGCGGCATGGGCCGAGGTGGCGACGCCTTTGTCCGCCGCTTCGCCGGCGCAGACCCCGTGGGCGAGGACGATGTCGCCGATCAGGGCCTCGCCGCCTTCGCTGCGCGCCAGCGAGTCGAGCTGCTCCGGCTCGACCATCGGGAAGGAGAGGACGTTGGTCGCCTTGTCCTTGCCGCGCCAGTCGGAGTTCAGGCCCCTGACCTCCTCGTCGGAGGTGAAGCGCACCGAGACCTCGGCGGCGAGACGGCTTTCGAGGAGCGCGGAAAAGTCGCTTTGCGTCACCGCGGAACGGACCGCCTCCTCGGCGAGCTGCGCCCAGTCGGCGCTACTGTCCCATTCCTCGGAGACGTCGGCCTCGACCAGGATCACGCCGCCTTCCCCTCATAGGCTTCGACGATCCTGCCGACCAAGGGATGGCGCACCACGTCGCCGGCGCCGAAGCGGACCGTGGCGATCTTGGGGATGCCCTCGACCTTGGCGACGGCATCGGCCAGGCCCGACTTGCCCGGCTCGGGCAGATCGACCTGGAGCGGGTCGCCGCAGATCACCATCCGGCTTCGCATTCCGAAGCGGGTCAGGAACATCTTCATCTGCGCCGGAGTCGTGTTCTGGGCCTCGTCGAGGATGATGAAGGCGTCGTTCAAGGTACGCCCGCGCATGAAGGCGATCGGCGCGATCTCGATCTCGCCGCTGGCGATCCGCCGCTCGACCTGCTCGGCCGGAAGCATGTCGTAGAGCGCGTCGTAGAGCGGGCGAAGGTAAGGATCGACCTTTTCCTTCATGTCGCCCGGGAGGAAGCCCAGCCGCTCGCCCGCCTCCACCGCCGGCCGCGACAGGATCAGCCGGTCGACCGAGCCGCCGATCAGCTGCTGCACCGCCTGGGCGACGGCGAGATAGGTCTTGCCGGTGCCGGCCGGCCCGAGCGCGAAGATCATCTCGTCGCGGTTCAGCGCCTCCATGTAGACGGCCTGCATCTTGGAGCGCGGGACGATCGTCTTCTTGCGGGTCCGGATCATCACCTTGGGCGGCTCGGCGACCTCCGGGGTGATGATCCCGTCGAGGGTCGGCTGGCCCGACATGGCGATGATCGCGTCGACCATTCCCGCGTCGATGTCCTGGCCCTCGTCGAGCCGGTTGTAGAGCCCGAGCAGGACGTCGCGAGCCCGGGCCGCGTCCTCCGGCTCGCCCTCGATCTGCACCTTGGCGCCGCGCGCGGCGATATAGACTCCGAGCCGGTCTTCGATCGCGACGAGGTTGCGGTCGAACTCGCCGAACAGCGGGCCGAGCAAATGCGGCTGCTCGAACTCGAGCTCGAGCCGGGCACGCGGCGCGGCGGCGGCGGAGTCGGGGGCTTTCTTGGGCGGCATTACAGCGTCGCCATGGCGTCGGCGGCTCCCCGGCGAAGGCCGGGGCCCAGCGGCACGGACGGAAGGGCTGGGCCCCGGCCTTCGCCGGGGAGCCCCGCGGGGATGACGCCCGCCAGGCTGTTCGGCCCCGCCGAAACGATCTCCACCTCGACCATCTCGCCGATCGCGGCTTCGGTGTCGACATGGACCGACTGCAGCCAGGGCGACTTGCCGATCATCTGGCCGGGCTTCCTGCCGGCCCGCTCGATCAGAAGGCGCGTCCGCCCACCCACGCTCGACCGGTTGAACGCCAGCTGCTGCCCGCCGAGCAGCGCCTGGAGCCGCTGCAGCCTCTCGTCCATCGCTTCGCGGGGCAGTTGATCCTCCATGACCGCCGCCGGCGTCCCCGGCCGCGGCGAATATTTGAACGAGTAAGCCTGGGCGTAGTTCACCGCCCGGACGATTTCGAGCGTCGCCTCGAACTCCGCCTCGGTCTCGCCCGGGAAACCGACGATGAAGTCGCCGGAGATGGCGATGTCCGGGCGGGCCGAACGCACCCGCTCGATCACCGCCAGGTAGCTCGCGGCGCTGTGGCTCCGGTTCATCGCCCTGAGCACCCGGTCGCTGCCCGACTGAACCGGCAGGTGGAGGTAGGGCATCAGCGCCTCGACCTCGGCATGGGCCCTGATCAGGCCTTCGGTCATGTCGTTGGGATGGCTGGTCGTATAGCGGATCCGCTCGAGCCCGGGCAGCCGGTCGAGCGCCCGGATCAGGCCGTCCAGCCCGCGGGGACGCCCGGTTTCGTCCTCGCCGGTCCAGGCGTTGACGTTCTGGCCGAGCAGGGTGATCTCGCGGGCGCCGCCCTCGACCAGCGCCCTCGCCTCGTCCATCACCGCCGCCCAGGGCCGCGAGACCTCGGCGCCGCGCGTATAGGGAACGACGCAATAGGTGCAGAATTTGTCGCATCCCTCCTGGACGGTCAGGAAGGCGCTCGGCCCGGGCCGCCGCCGCGCCGGAAGCGCTCCGAACTTGGAGAGGATGGGCATGTCGGTGTCGATCCCGCGCCGGCCCGCGCCGGCCTCGGCGACCAGCTCCGGAAGGCGGTGATAGGCCTGGGGCCCGACGACGATGTCGACGCTCGGTGCCCGGCGCGGGATCTCGGCCCCTTCCGCCTGGGCGACGCAGCCGGCGACGGCGATCATCGGCCTCGATCCGTCGTCGCGCTTCAGCCGCCCGATCTCCGAATAGACCTTCTCCGCCGCTTTCTCGCGAATATGGCAGGTGTTGAGGACGACGAGGTCGGCCTCGGCGGCCGGGCCGGCCGCCGCCATGCCCTCGGCCTCGAGCAGCCCGGCCATGCGCTCGCCGTCATAGACGTTCATCTGGCAGCCGAACGACTTGACGTGAAAAGTACGGGGGTTCTCCATCGCGCGGCTATAGGCGATCCGCGCCGGCTTCGGAAGGCTGCAGCGCGGCGAGGATTTCGTTCCTGGCGGCATCGGACAGCGCCTTGCGGCCGGCGGTCGCGGCCGGATCGATCGGCGTCAGGAAATGGAGCACGACCCGCAATGTGCCGCGCCGCGAGAGGATGCGGCGGACGTTGGCGAAGGCGGGCTCGTCGCCGGTCCAGGCGATCTCCGCGCCGGCCGCGCCGTAATCCACCGCGATC
>DASQJV010000213.1:0-2280 GCA_035630855.1 Allosphingosinicella sp.
GACGATCGCCTGCTCGGCCTTGCCGACGACGAGGCGCATGCCCGCCGAGTCGGCCTCGAGCCCGTTGCCGAGGCCCTGGTAGGCGAGGTCGACGAAGGGGATCAGGCCGCGCCGCTCCACCACCTCGGCGACCTCGGCCCACTGGCCTGCCGAGAGATCGGCGCCGGTCGGATTGTGGCAGCAGCCGTGGAGTAGGACGAGATCGCCGGCGCCGGCCTGACCGAGCGCATCCATCATCTCGTCGAACAGGATCCGGCGGCTGGCCGGGTCGTAATAGGGATGGGGCGCCATCTCGACGCCCGAGCATTCGATCAAAGGCCCGTGATTGGGCCAAGTCGGCTGCCCGACATGGATCCGCGCCCTGGGATTGGCCTTGGCGATCAGGTCCGCTCCGAGCCTGAGGGCGCCGCAGCCGCCCGGGGTCTGAAGCCCGACGATGCGCTCGTCGGCCGCCCCGGTCTCGCCGAAGACGATCGGCCGGATCAGCTCGGTGAACCGGGAATCGCCCTGGCTGCCGAGATAGGCCTTGGTCTCCTGCCGCTCCCACAGCAGCCGCTCCGCCTTCTTGACGGCGCGAAGGATCGGGGTGCCGCCGGCGGAATCGCGATAGACACCGACTCCGACGTCGATCTTGTCGGGCCTCGGATCGGCGTCGCAGAGCGCGATCAGCTGAAGCAGCGAATCCGATTTCTGCTCATCGAGCCGGTCGAAGAGGAGCGGCCCCTCGCTGAGCAGAAATGAATCGTCCATCCGAATCCCTTTCGAGCAGGCAGGCTGAACGCGCTTTAGCCCTGTTTGGTTCGGATTGCGTATCAGACTTGCCGGGCGCCGGGCTGGATTTGAAACACATGTTCGGATAAAGCCGGATTTATGAAAGAAGATGATCGTCTCGACACGGTTGACCGGAGGATCGTCCGTGAGTTGCAGCGCGACGCGAGCCTCAGCCATGCCGCACTCGCCGAGCGGGTCGGCGCCTCGGCCGCCTCGGTCTGGCGCCGGGTGCGCGCTCTGGAGAAAGCCGGGGTCCTCGGCCGGGCCGTCCGGATCGCCAGCCCGGAGGCGCTCGGCCGCTCGGTCAACGTGCTCTGCCAGGTCCGGATGGCTCGCCAGACGGTCGAGGCGCGCGCCGATTTCGAGGATTTCATCCAGTCGCGCGAGGAGATCGTCGAATGCTACGCCATGTCGGGCGAGTGGGACTATCTGCTGCGAATCGCGGTCCGCGACGTCGCCGATTACGACCGCTTCATCATGCGCGGGGTCCTCGCCCATCCGAGCGTCGCCAACGCGGCGAGCAACTTCGCGTTGCGGCAGGTCAAGTATACGACGGAAATACCGGTCTAGGGGAACGATCAATGCTGTTCAGGTCAGGTGTCGCCTTCGCTCTGCTCGCCTTCTCCGCCGCCGTCGCGGCGGCGGGCGAGCCTCGGGCGCCGACCGGGAAATGGAACGTCGATTTCGCCGACGCGCAGTGCATCGCCCAGCGCGATTACGGCACCCCGGCCAGCCGGCTCAGGCTCGTCCTCAAGGCCCCGGCGCTGGGCGACGTCATGCAGCTGGCCGTGTTCAGACCGGCCGAGCGGTCGCAGCCCCGGCAAATGAGCTCGACGGTCTCGATCGACGGACGCCGGCCCCTCGATATCGACCTTTTGACGTACAGCCCGAAGGACTCCGCCGAACGGGTCTATCTGCTGAACGTGCCGTCCCGGGAGTTCGCCCTGGTTCGACAGGCGAAGACCCTCGAGGTGCGCTCGAAGGAACTGAACGAGGCCTTCGCATTGTCGCAAATGGAGCCGTTGCTGAAAGTCCTGGACGACTGCGTCGCCGACTTGCGCCGGGTCTTCAACGTCGCCTCGGGCGCGAAGGCCCCGGTCGGGCTGACGAGCCGGGCCCGAGCCGATCTCGTCAAGCTTTTCAGCGACTCGGACTACCCGACCGTAGCGATGAGGAACGGACAGGGAGGAAGGGTCGGCTACGCCTTGCTGATCGGGGAAGACGGCCGGGTCGCCGATTGTACGATCGTCTCGACCAGCAACGTGCCCTCGCTCGACGCGCAGGCCTGCGCGCTACTGAAGATCCGGGCGCGGTTCGAGCCGGCGCTCGGCACCGACGGCAAGCCGGCGAAGGACTCGGTCGTCGGGGGCATAGACTGGCGCATGCCGGCGGACTAGTCGCCCGAAAGCCGAGGGAACCCCTCCCCCTCCCGTCGATTGAATCGGCAACGAATCGATCCTCGGGAGCACATGACTCATGGCCGCACGCGCCTATTGGAAGGGACAGATC
>DASQJV010000214.1:0-3589 GCA_035630855.1 Allosphingosinicella sp.
CCCGGTCGGCGGGATCGACATCACCGACGACATCGCCTCCGCCTTCGGCACCCGGCGGGTCGAGGCGGAGCGGATGAAATGCTTCTACGGCTCGGCGACGACGTCGCCGCGCGACAATCACGACATGATCGAGCTGTCCCCGATCGCCGGCTCGGAGGAGGGGACGGAGGCCGCCCGGATCACCCGGGCTCAGCTGATCGCCGTCATCCGCCAGCGGCTCGAGCATCTGACCGGCGACATCGCCGCGGCCCTGAAGGATCTCGGCTTCGGCGGGCCGTTCGGGCGGCAGGTGGTCCTGACCGGCGGAGGGTCCGAGCTGAAGGGAATCGCCGACTACGCTCAGGGCGTTCTGGGCCGCGCGGTCCGGGTCGGCCGGCCGAGCCTTGCGGGCCTCCCGGATGCCCATTCGGGGCCCGCTTTCACGACCCTCGTCGGCCTCGCTTTGTTCGCCGCTTCGGACGAATTGGACCTTCGGTCGGTGATGTCGCCGGAGCGGATCATGCCGCGCGAGACCGGCGGCAATATCGTCCAGCGGCTGATCAGCGCGGTGCGTAGTGGCTTTTGAGATTCACAGGCGTGGCTTTCGGGATTCACAAGCGTGACTTTTGGGACTCACACGGGGGTCTCCACACCGAAAAAATACCAGTTCGTTAACTTTTCGCTCGCGCCCAAGAATCGCATAGTGCAAAAGGAGTTAACGAGTAGTCCCGTTGGGCGGAAGCAGGGGGAGAGCTAGCATGAGCATCGACTTCATCAGGCCGGAAGTAGATGAACTTAGGCCCCGGATCAGCGTCATCGGAGTCGGCGGCGCCGGCGGCAACGCGGTCGCCAACATGATCGCCAATGACGTTCAAGGAGTCGACTTCCTTGTCGCCAATACGGACGCCCAGGCCCTCAACGCCTCGCCCGCCGACCAGCGCATCCAGCTCGGCCTGCGCATCACCCAGGGCCTCGGCGCCGGCTCCCGCCCGGAGATCGGCAAGGCCGCCGCCGAGGAGGCGATCGAGGAGATCGAGAAGGCGCTCGACGGCGCCCACATGTGCTTCATCGCCGCCGGCATGGGCGGCGGCACCGGCACCGGCGCAGCCCCGGTCATCGCCAAGGCGGCCCGCGACCGCGGAGTGCTCACCGTCGGGGTCGTCACCAAGCCGTTCAGCTTCGAGGGCAATCGCCGCGGCCGCTCCGCCGAGGCCGGGATCGCCGAGCTCCAGCAGCATGTCGACACGCTGATCGTCATCCCCAACCAGAACCTCTTCCGGATCGCCAATCCGAACACGACCTTCAAGGAAGCGTTCCAGATGGCGGACGAAGTGCTCCAGCAGGGCGTCCGCGGGATCACCGACCTGATGGTCATGCCGGGCCTCATCAACCTCGACTTCGCCGACGTCCGCTCGGTGATGGGCGAGATGGGCAAGGCGATGATGGGCACCGGCGAGGCCTCGGGCGACAACCGCGCCATCGAGGCGGCCGAGAAGGCGATCGCCAACCCGCTGCTCGACGGAGTCTCGATGAAGGGCGCCCGCGGCGTCATCATCTCGATCACCGGCGGCGAGGACATGCGGCTGATGGAGGTCGACGAGGCCGCCAGCCACATCAAGGAGCTGGTCGATCCGGACGCCAACATCATCTGGGGCTCGGCCTTCAACAACGAGCTCGAGGGCAAGATCAGGGTCTCGGTCGTCGCCACCGGAATCGACGCCGAGGCGGTGACCCAGGCGCCGCCGATGCCGGCCAAGGTCTTCACCTTCCCCGGCGCTCGGACCGCGGCCCCGGCCGCCGAGGCGCCGAAGGTCGTCCTGACCCCGCCGGAGCCGGTCGCCGAGGCGGCCGAGGCGGCGCCGGAGCCTGAAGTCGCGGAAGAGGCGGTCGACGAGCTCACGCTCGACGAGCCGGTCGCCGGGGAGGAAGCGGGCGACGAGCTTCTGCTCGACTCGGCGATGCTCGGCGACGAGGACGACGACGGCGAGAGCTTCATCGAGGAGGGCGATCTGATCGCCTCCGGCGGCCCCGAGAGCGTCGCTCCGGGAACGCGCAGCTGGATCGACGGCGAGCCCGAAGCGGAGGCCGAACCCGAGGCGCGGCCGGCGCGCGAGGGCGGAACCCTGTTCGAGCGCATGTCGAGCATCGCCCGCGGCGCCGCCAAGGCCCAGGTCGAGGAGGAGCCCCAGCCCCGCCTCCGCCGCGATCCGCTCGACATCCCGCGCTTCCTGGGACGCCAGAACAACCAGTAAACCCTGATCCTCCCCGAGCTTGCTCGGGGAGGGGGACCACCCGAAGGGTGGTGGAGGGGTAGATGGCGCAATCCTGAGGGTTCGTGCACTAAACTCCTATTCTTCAGCCAGTTACCCCTCCACCATGCTGCGCATGGTCCCCCTCCCCATGCTCGCGCATGGGGAGGACACTGCTCGCCGCCTTCCGCGACCGATTGAACGCACGGCGGTTGCCCGTTCCGCATCCACCCGCTCTAACCACGCGATGACTTCATTGCGGAGGGGTGCCCGGCTCGGTTTGGCCGTTCTGGGTGCGGGGACAATGTACATGGCCGCGCCAGCCGCGGCGCAGACCACGGGCGCCTTTACGGAGAGCCCGAATGCCGCGCTGTCGCGCAACCTGCGCAGCCTTGCCGCCAACCCGAAGAGCGTCACCTCGCTGATGGGCGCCGGCAGGGCCGCGCTCGATCTCGGCGACGCCCAGGCGGCCCTCACCTTCTTCGCCCGAGCCGAGGAGCAGATGCCGCGCGACGGCCGGGTCAAGATGTGGATCGCCTCCGCCCTCGTCCAGCTCCAGCAGCCGCATGCTGCCCTCAAATTCTTCCGCGACGCCGCCGAGCTCGGAGTCCCCGCCGCCGATTTCGCACGCGACCGCGGTCTCGCCCATGACATTGCCGGCAACCCGCGCGAGGCCCAGCGCGACTATCGGCTGGCTCTGCTGAAGGGCCGCGACGACGAGACGACCCGCCGGCTGGCCCTGTCGCTTGCGATCAGCGGCGAGCGCGAGCCCGCCCTGCGCCTGCTCGAGGACCAGCTGCTCGTCCGGGACCGCGCCGCGGAGCGCGCCCGGGTTCTGGTGCTGGCCCTGACCGGCGACACCGCCGCAGCCACGAGGGCCGTCCAGGCCGCCATGCCGGGGCCGCAGGCGGGCGCGATGAGCCCCTTCCTGGCCCGGCTTCCGACCCTGTCGCCGGCCGACCGGGCGCTGGCCGTCCATCTCGGAGTGTTTCCCCAGGACGGCCGGACCCCCGCCCCGTCGACCTATGCGGCGAACGATTTCGCCAATGCCGTCACCGACGCGGGCCGTCCGGATCCGGGCCAGACCTCGCTTGCCCGGCGCACTCCGCCGGCCGAGCCGGTTTCGACCGCTCCGCGCCGCCGCCCCGGCTCCGGGGAGCTCGCCCCGGCCGTCCGCCGGACCGCCACGGTCCGTCAGGCCGCCAGGTCGGGCTCCGACGAATCGCTCGCCGGAGTCAGGCAGACGCCCTCGACCGGTCGTTCGTCGGCCGGCGGCGGCAATCCCGCCTGGGCCTGGTCGCGCGGCCTCGCTGCGGGCCCGAGGCGTCAGGCGGAGCCGAAGCCCAAGCCCAAGCCCAAGC
>DASQJV010000215.1:0-4402 GCA_035630855.1 Allosphingosinicella sp.
CCAGGCTAATTTATGACCTTTACTCGACATTTTTGGACCGCCGCCTCGGATTGATTTCCGGGCCGCCGCGGCTAAGCTGAGCGCGGCTTTAGGGGAGGCTGACCTGATGATTCGTCTCGCGGCGGCGTTGCTACTTCTCGCGACCGTGCTCGGCTGCACCCGGACCGAAGACATTCGCATCGCCCATGTCCCCCAGGATTGGTTCAACGCGCCGATGATCCTTGCCATAAACGGCTGGGAGGGGGAGCCGGCGGCGGCGCAGGTCAACACCTTCTCGCTGGCAAGCGGGCTCGCCTCCAAGACGGCGGTCATGTCCGGCAATGCCGAAGTCGGGCTGGCTTCGCCGGTCGTGCTCCTGCGGGATCCGGAGTCGGCCCGAAAGCTCAAGCTGCTCGGCTGTTATATGCGGAGCGGCTCCGTCATCGGCCTCGCCTCCCGCGGCGCCACGGTCGAGCCGCCGGTCGGCTATGTCGCGGGAACGATCTCGGAGGTCTACCTGGCAAGCTATATGATCAAGGCGGGTCGCGGCGCGGATTATTTCTCCGGTCGAATCCGCAAGGTCCCGCTGCTGCCGCCCAATACGGTGCAGGCCTTGAAAGGCGCCACCGACGGCTCCCCCTCGGTCAACAGCGTCGCGGTCTGGGAGCCGCACCTCTCGCGGGCGAAGCGCGAAGCCGGTGCAACGATCCAACGCGATCCCTCGGTCTATAGGGTGCATGTCTGCCTGATCGCCAATCGCTCGGCCTACGGCACTCGGCGGGCCGCCATCGACCGCTTCGCCGGACGGGTCGCCCGAGCTTCCGCTTATATCGGGAGCGCGCCGGACAAGGCGCGGGCCGTCGTCGAGAGCAAGGTCGGGATGCCTGCGGGAGCGCTCGAGGCCATTTGGCGGGATGTCGACTTTCGCTACGTCTCGGAGCCGGCCGCTCTTCAAACCTTCCTCCGCGAGGAGAGCGAGGCGCTGCGGCGAGCTCGAATGCTGCGCGGCGCTCCAGATACTGCCAGCCTCCTCTAAGCCGGCAGGGGGCACGGGGCGTGATCACCTACGTCACTTGGCTGCTGCTTTATATTCTTCCGCTCGGTTTCCTCGTCGCGGTCTTCATCAAGATGCTGGCGGATTGGCGGAGAGGCCGATCGAAGTCGGAGCCGCCCAGGATTCCGACCGAGCCCGTCGTCCTGATGGCCCTGGGTTTCGCCTTCCTCTGGATTAATGCGGAATTCGTCCCGCTTGTCGCGCGCATTGCCGAAGAGCAGCTCCGGATGATCCATCCGGAAATCTCCCTGAACATCGTGGACATCGCTTTCGGCGTCGCCGCCGTGGTGCTGATGGGTTCATTTGCAAAGGCGGCGTGGACCCATCTGAACCTGGAAGAAGGCAGATGGGGATCGATAGAGGATTATCGAAAGAACATCTGGCCAAACCCGATCTTGTCGGCCTTCGAGTTTTGGCTCCGGGTCGCGATTGCCGTGCTGGTCGTCCTGCTCCAGAAACAGATCGCCGCCCTGCACGCCATTGACCATATTGAGGATGCACGCAGCTGGTCGTTCCGCACCGAGCAGGAAAGCGCGAGCTTCCTGTTCTCATATAATCAGTGGTTGGCTCAAACCTCGCTTTGGGGTCTGGCGCTCTTCGGCCTTATCGGCCTCTGGCTGATCGTCGCGGCCGCCTGCAACCGTCCGCTCAAGGCGATCCGGCCGCCCTTCTACCGGACCTTGACCTTTGCCCTGCCCGGATTCCTGATTTGCCTGTCCATGAAGTATCTTTCGACGGGCTCCGTCGGCCTGTCGACGACCTCGATCGGGCAGCCGGACTTCGAGATGATAATGTTTCTTTCCGGGTTCGTCCTGTTCTGCGCTTTCGTCATCACCTGCAATATAATCGACTCGCTGTGGCAGGCTTTCGCGAGGACGGATTCGCCGCCGGACAAGCCCCCTCCCGCCGATCAAGGCGAGCGCGAGGCCGATTCCGCAGCGCCCGTCAACGCCGCATGATCGAGGCGCTCCTGCTCGATTCGATGTGGTCGTCGCTGCGCTGGCTGATCGGGATCGGGATGGGCGTGGCCGCTGCGATCCTCCTCTATCTGTTCGGCGTTGCGATGCGCCGCGCTCGACGGCCCGTGTCGATCGTCGTCGATTTCCTGCGGGCGATCCCGGTGATCGCCCTCGTCCAGGCTTTTTTCGCGCTGTTCGGAACGGACGAGATCGGCAAGTTCCTGATGATCGCCTGGGCCACGGCGTTCCCGATCTATGTGCATCTTCTGCAGGCCGCCGCTCCCACGCACGAGGAACGCCTGGTCTTCGCGGCGGCCGACCTGTCGCGCGGGGAGACGCTCCGCTGGCTACACGCTCCGCTCCTTGCCTCAGCCGCGATCGGTGGCATTCGCATCGCGCTCGGCATCGGGTGGATCAGCGTCGTTGCGGCAGAGTTCCTCGGGGTTTTCGACAGCGGTCCCTGGTCCGGGGGATTAGGTGAAGGGGTGATCCGTCTCTCCGAGATACCGGACTATCCCGCGATGACGGTCTGGCTGGCGGCTTTCGGAGTCCTCGGCCTGGGCAGCGCGGCCCTCTTCGACTGGGGCAGTCGCAAGGTCGCCCGCCGAATCGGTCTGGACGTCCGCTAGCGTGGCCGCCGCTCCGCTGATCGAAGCGACGGGAATCGCCCTCGCCTTCGACGCCCCGCTGATCAGCAACGTGAATTTGCGGGTCGACGAAGCCGCCCGGGTCGGGCTGACCGGCCGGTCGGGCCTCGGCAAGACCCAGCTTGTCGAGACCATCCTGCTCAGCGCCGTCGGCGAGCGCTCGGCGGCATATCGGACAGGAGATCTTGTCGTCGCCGACACGCCCATAGGCTATAGTCCGCAACGGGTCGCGGTTCCGAAATGGTTCACCGTCGGCTCATTCCTGGATCGGCTCGTCCGGCGGGCTCCGGCCGACCGCCTCGAAGACCTGTCGGCGCTCAGGACCCGCTTCGGCCTCGATCCCCTTTCGAACTCCTTCCCAAGGACCCTGTCCGGCGGCGAGCTGCAGCGGGTCAGCGTGCTGGCCGCGCTCGCCCTCGCGGGTTCGCTGGTGGTGCTCGACGAGCCTCTCACCGCTCTCGATCTGGCGACCAAGACGGAATTGCTCGAAGCCACTCGCGAGTTCCTGGAACGGCACTCCGTCGCCCTGCTCCTGATCTCCCACGACCTTGACGTCCTTCTGACCCTGGCTCAGGATATTCATGTGCTGGGGAAAGAAGGAATCGTCGCCAGCGTGAGCCTGGCCGGGATTGGCCGGATGGACTCTGATATCGCTTCGCCCATCATGCTGGCCCGGCGCGCGCAGCTGATCGCCGCGCTTCGAGGCGAGGCCGGCGACCTCGTCCCAGGCCCAGAGGAGACGGATCATGGCGTCTAGCGTGCTTCGGCACACCTTCGAGACCCGCGACGAGGCCAGGCCCGCCTTCCTTGCCAACCACCATTTCGATTCCCGCCGCTGGGACGCGATAAGCTTCCGCAGCGACGACATCGTCATCAGCAGCTGGGCCAAATCCGGGACGACCTGGCTTCAGCAGATCGTCTGCCAGCTCGTTCACGACGGCCGGGAAGGTCTCGACATCAGCGCGCTTTCGCCCTGGGTCGATTTCAGGATCACTCCGATCGACCAGGTCCGGGCCGCGCTCGAGGCGCAGCCGCACCGCCGCGTGATGAAGTCGCATCTGCCCGCCGACTCCCTGCCGCTCGAACGCCAGGTCCGCTATCTCTACATCGCCCGCGAGCCCGCCGACGTCGTCTGGAGCTGGTACCGGCATCATCACGAATTCACCGACGAAGCCTATGAGAAGCTCAACTCCACGCCCGGGCGGGTCGGCCCTCCGCTCGAGCGGCCGGATTCGGACTTCCGCGCCTATTTCCGCCGCTGGCTGGCGGAGGACGGCCATCCCTTCCATCCTTATTGGAGCAATGTCGGCAGCTGGTGGGAGCGCCGCCGGGAATCGAACATCCGCCTCGTCCACTTCGCCGACCTCAGGCGGTCGCTCGAGTCGGAGCTTCGCCGCCTCGCCGATTTCCTCTCCCTCCGGCCGTCGCCCGAAAGCTGGGGGAAGATCCTGCGCCATTGCTCGCTCGACCATATGAAGGCCAATGCCGAGCTCGTCGCTCCGCTGGGCGGAGCGATCTTCAAGGGCGGGGCCGCCAGCTTCATCCGCTCGGGCAGGCGCCGGCAGTGGGAGGGACTCCTCGACGAGGAGGATCTGGCGCATTGCCTCCGCGAGGCGGCGAGACGACTTCCCGCGGACTGCGTCGCCTGGCTGTTCGACCGGGACGACTAGCCTTTCCGCCCGCCCCTCTCCTCGCACCGGCCGCCCGATGTCGGGTTTGTGCTGCTCCCCGCCATTGCCTATCCCCCGGCAAATCCTATCTCC
>DASQJV010000216.1:0-7163 GCA_035630855.1 Allosphingosinicella sp.
CCTCGCGCGACACCAATCCGCTTCGGTCGAGAGCGTCGCGAAGGCGCGGAGGAAGCAGAGCCTGCTCGAAGGGCAAATTCCATCCGAAGACGTCGCGGAGATTGCCGGCCGTCCGCCCGGCCGAGCGCTCGATCACCCTGCGGTGGGTTTCCGGAGTCACCGTGACGAAGCGGTAGCCCGCCTTCGCGAGGCCCTCGAGCAGGAAGAGCAGGGCCGGCTCGCGGCTCACCAGAGCTCGGCGCGATACCGCTCGAAGCAGCGGGCGCCGCAATGGAGCCGGATCAGGGCGCCCTCGGCGATGGCGGCGGCCCGGCGCGGATCCTCCTCGACGAGCGGGCGGAGCGCCTCCCGGTTCCAACCCTCGCTATGCTTGACGTCGAGCACCGCGTGAAGGTCGAAATAGCGCCTTTCCGCCGGCGTGAAGCCGAGCCGGCGGAGCCCGGCGGCGGTGGCTGCGGAGCGGTCCGGGGCGGTCAGCTCGATCACCCCGAGAGCGCCGACCGAATGCCAGGCGTAGCGCCGGGTCGTCGCCATGGCGGTCATCGCGTTGGCGAGCGCGAGGCTCTCCCAGACGGTGTCGTCGATCGAGGCCTGGAGGTCGAGCCGGTCGATCAGCAGGGCGAGCATCGGGCCGTGCATGCCCTTGGGATTGCCCCGGCCCATCTCGTCCCAATAATTGCGGGCGAATTCGAGCTTCGCCCGGGCCGGCATCCGAACCTGGGTATAAGCGACAAGGTCCTCGAACCCCGCTTCGCCGGCCGCCTCCTGGCCGAGGAACCAGCGCATCTGCCCGCGGTCCGCCTCCTCGGCGAGCCAAAGGAAGAGCGGGTCGCCCTGCCCCGGCCCGGTCTCGCGCAGCGCCTCGAACCAGGCAACGAAGCCGTCCGGATCGGTGGGAGCGCCGGCGGCTTCCGCCAGCACGTCGGCCCGCAGCGCATCGAGATACTCGCCTTCCTGGCGGCGCAGGCGGTCGTCGCGGTCCCCGGCCCCCGGCCAGCCCTCGTCGGGGAAGCCGGGCACGAGGCGAGCCCGGTTCCAGCGGGCGAGACCGCGCTGGAAGTCGTCATTGCAGAAACGGTGCGCTCGGCCGGGGACGGCGTCGGCGATAAAGGAGGTGGCCAAGCTCGTGCCTTCTGGAGGGAGGAGGTATGGCCATTCAACAGTTCCGGCGTGCCGATGTTCCACTTAACTCATGTTAGCAACGACTTAGCGGAAAATGCCGGGAGGACGTCAGGGGTCGAGATTCTTGAACTCGGGGACCTGCTTGCTCAGCCGGCCCTGGACGGCGGCGGTGAGGTCGGCGCTGACCAGGGCTCCGGCGTTCCACAAGGCGACCTGGCGGAGCCCCTCCTCGACCGTCCGGCCGCGGCTGTAGTTGAGGCTCATCTTGGCGCCGGCGACGGCGAGCGGCGACTTGGCGGCGATGGCCCGGGCGAGCTCCAGGCCGGCGGCGATCAGGGCGTCGCGGTCCGGCAGGATGCGGTTGACCAGGCCGAGCCGGGCCGCTTCCTCGGACTCCATCCGGCGGCCGGTATAAGCGAGCTCGCGGACGATCCCTTCGGGGATGAGGTGGATGAGCCGCTGCAGCGTCCCCAGGTCGGCGGTGATGGCGACGTCGACCTCGGCCACCTGGAAGAAGGCGCCGGCGGCGGCGAGCCTCATGTCGCAGGCGGTGGCGAGATCGACCCCGGCGCCGATGCAGCCGCCGTGGATCGCCGCGATCACCGGCGGCCGAGCCTCCTCGGCGGCGCTGAAGGCGTCCTGGAGCCATTTGATGTGGCGAAGCCTCGACTCCGCCGCCCGGCCGGGATCGTCGGTGGGCGGGAACTGGCTCGCGGCATATTGGAGGTCGAGGCCGGCGGTGAAATGGCGGCCGCGCCCGGAGAGCAGGATGGCGCGCACCGTCGGATCGGCGCCGAGCGCCCGGAACGCCTCGCCGATGGCGGCGAACATGGCCTTGTCCATCGCGTTGAACTTGTCCTCGCGGGCGAGCTCGATATGGGCGATTCCGCCGTCGCGCGAGATCGAGATCCTTTCGCTTCCCATCTTCCGTCGGGCTCCCCTAGAAACGGCGCTTATGAGCCGCTTTACCGTGAACGGGCAGCCCGTCCACTATCGCATGGACCCGGAAACGCCCTTGCTCTGGGCGCTGAGGGACGCGTCGAACCTCACCGGGACCAAATATGGCTGCGGCACCGGCCATTGCGGCGCCTGCACCGTCCATGTCGACGGCCAGGCGGTGAAAAGCTGCCGGGTCCGGATCGCCGACCTCGAAGGAAGCTTCGTCACGACGATCGAGGCTCTGTCGAACGACCGCTCGCATCCGGTCCAGCAGGCCTTCGTCGCCGAGAACGTCCCGCAATGCGGTTTCTGCATCCCGGGGATGATCATGGCCGCCGCCGCCCTGGTCGACCGCAACCCGGCGCCGACCGACGCCGAGATCGACTCGGCGATCACCAACATCTGCCGCTGCGGCACCTATCCCAGGATCCGCGAGGCGGTCCGCCGCGCCGGCCGGATGCGAAGCGGCGAGGATCCGATCTCCGCCGCGCCTCCGCCCGACATCGATCCCGCCGACGCCGCGCGCCGGGTGCCGGCGCTTCGCGACCGGCCCCGCGAGCGCCGTTGAGGCCCCTGCCCGCCGCCATTCTGAACGGAAGGCGTGGTTACGGTTCAGCAACGGCTCATCCTGCCCGGGGCACAGCCCGTCTATGCCAGAGAGGCCGGAAAGGCGGCCGGGCAAGAGGAGTGTGACATGCGTAAAGCTTTACTCGGGATTTTGATGGCGGCGACGGCCGGCATGCCGATCGCGGCCCAGGCCCAGGACCCGGACCGCACCGAAGGGCGGGCCGAACGGGCCGCGGCGCGCGCCGAGCGCAATGCGGAGCATTACCGCCAGCAGGGCGAGCGCAACCAGGCGCGGGCCGAGCAGCGCCAGGAGCGTCAGGAAGTCCGCCAGGAAGCGCGCGTCCAGCGCCAGGAGCGGGTACAGGCGCCGGTGGTGCAGCAGCAGCAGCAGACCCAGCAGAGCTGGACCGGCCGGCGCAACGCCGGCGACGGCCAGCGCTGGAGCGGGGGCCGCACCGACTCGAATCGCGAGGCCTACCGGCAGCGCGTCGAGGAGACCCGCGCCGCCAACCAGGCCAGCATCGACCAGTCGATCGGCGGCAATTACGCCCGCGAGGCCCGGCGCAACCAGGCGCGGACCGAGCAGCAGCTCCGCCGGGACTATGACGTCGGCCAGCGCGGCGATCGCCGGGGCGAGTGGAATCGCGACCGCGACGGCCGCGACGGCCGCTGGAGCGGCCGCGGCGACAGCCGCCGCGGCAACTGGAGCTCGAGCTGGCGGAACGACAACCGCTACGACTGGCAGCGCCACCGCTATTCCAACCGCAGCCTATACAGCCTGGGCAGCTATTACGCGCCCTATCGCAACTACCATTACAACCGGCTGTCGATCGGGCTCTTCCTCGACTCGCTCTTCTATTCGAACCGCTACTGGCTGAGCGATCCCTGGCAGTATCGCCTGCCGCCGGCGCCCTACGGAACGCAGTGGGTCCGCTATTATCACGATGTCGTCCTGGTCGACGTCTACACCGGCGAGGTGATCGACGTGATCTACGACTTCTTCTGGTAGGCACCGAGCAAGGCCCGGGGCGCTCGATCGCCCCGGGCTTTTTGCTTGTCAACGCCCGGGCGGCGCACCAGTAAGACGCCTTCGATCAAGGGGTCCGCGATGCGCTTCCGGTTACTTGCCTGTCTCAGCCTCCTCGCCGCCGCGCCCGCCGCCGCCGAGACCGTCGTCGTCCATGCCGGACGCCTGATCACGGACGCGTCGAAGCCGGCTTCGGGGCCGTCCACCATCACCGTCACCGACGGCCGGATCACCGCCGTCGACTCCGGCCTGAACCCGGCGCCCGCCGGCGCCCGCCTCGTCGACCTCAGCGGCAAGACCGTCCTTCCCGGCCTGATCGACATGCACGTCCATCTCTCGGGCGATCCGGGCTCCGATTTCCGTGACGAGGCGGTGGAGCCCAACGAATGGGCGACCCTCGTCGGCGCCAAGAACGCGCGGATCACCGCTTTGGCCGGCTTCACCACGGTGCGCGACCTCGGCTCGCCGCCGCTGGTCGGATTCGCGCTTCGCCGGGCCACCGCCCAGGGCTTCATCCCCGGCCCGAGGATCGTCTCCTCCGGTCCGGCGATCTCGACCATCGGCGGCCATGGCGACGTCACCGGCTTCCGCCCCGAGGTGATCAAGGCCCTCACCGTCGACAATACCTGCACCGGGCCCGAACAATGCGCCGCCCGGGTCCGCGAATTCTCGAGGGCCGGCGCCGACATCATCAAGATCACCGCCACCGGCGGAGTCCTCTCGCAGCAGGCGCGCGGCCTCGGCCAGCATTTCACCGACGCCGAGATGAAGTCGATCGTCGACACCGCCCATTCGCTCGGCCTCAAGGTCGCCGCCCACGCCCATGCCGACGCCGGGATCGCCGCCGCGGTGAGGGCGGGGGTCGATTCGATCGAGCACGGCACCTTCGCGAGCGCCGCCACCGTCCGGCTGATGAAGGAGCGCGGCACGTCTCTGGTACCGACCCTGATGGCCTTCACCGGAATCCGCGAGCGCCTCGGCAAGGGGATCTTCACTCCGGTGGTGGAAGCGAAGGTCAGGATGACCCTGTCGGAGGTCGGCAAGGCCGCCCGGCTCGCCCGCGACGCCGGAGTGCCGGTGGTTTTCGGGACCGACGCCGCCGTCTTCGAGCACGGCCGCAACGCCCAGGAGCTCGCCTTGCTGGTCGAGCTCGCCGGGATGAGCCCGGCCGAGGCGGTCGCCTCGGCGACCACGGGCGCGGCGAGATTGCTCGGCATGGAGAAGGAAGTGGGCCGGATCGCGCCCGGCTACTCGGCCGACCTGATCGCGGTGGCCGGCGACCCCTTGCGCGACGTGCGGGCGCTGGAGCATGTCGATTATGTGATGGTTCGGGGAAAGGCGATCCAATGAGCACGCGCGCGAGAACGATGGGCGACCCGGGAGCGCTCTACCGGATCCAGATCGGCAACTTCGTCCGCGAGCGGGTTCTGAAGACGCCCAACGCCTTCAAGCTGCCGGCCCAGGGCCTCGACATCTTCGTCGTCCGCGAGTTCCTGACTCCAAGGGAATGCGCCGACGTGATCGAGCTGATCGACAAGGACCGGGTGCCCTCGGGGCTGCTCTCGCCCTCGGCCGACCCCGAGTTCCGGACCAGCGAGAGCTGCAACCTGCGGCTCGAGGACCGGGCCAACCAGATGGTCGAGGCGAAGATCAACCGCCTGACCGGGATCGACCCGACCCATGGCGAGACCATCCAGGGCCAGCGCTACGCGGTCGGCCAGCAGTTCAAGCCGCACCACGACTTCTTCTACACCAACCAGCCTTACTGGCCGGAGATGGAGCGCCAGGGCGGCCAGCGCACCTGGACGGCGATGATCTTCCTCAACGAGCCCGAGGCCGGCGGCCAGACCTTCTTCCCCAACGCCAAGGTGCGGGTGACTCCTCGGACCGGCAACCTCCTGCTGTGGAACAATCTCGACCAATATGGCGAGCCCAACACCTTCTCGCTCCACACCGGCTGCCCGGTCGAGGGGGGGATCAAATATGTGATCACCAAATGGTATCGGGAACGCCCCTGGGGCTTCTACGCGACCCACGGGGTGACCCCGACGGCGCCTTATTGAGCAATCCGGGCCGCTTTCCGCGCCGCATCCCGGACGCTAAGCAGGGGGCCATGCCCAGACCCGCCTTTCTCCTCGCCGCCTTCGCCCTCGCCGGCCACTGCGTCCTCGCCGCCGCGGTCGCTCAACCGCCGGCCGCGACAGCTGCCAAAACCAGCGAGGCCGAACGGCTGAAGACGCTGTTCCACGAGAGCGACGAAGCCAGCCTCCGGCGCAACCCGATCGGCGCCATCTTCCGCGGCGACCTGCGTTTCGCCGACCGGCTCGGCGACTTCATCACCGACGACTATTTCAGGGCGGAGCGCGCCGCCGGCGAGGCCGATCTCGCCGCGCTCCGCTCCATCGACCGATCGAAGCTCAGCGCCACCGACCGGATCGCCTACGACGTGTTCGAATGGCAGACGCTCGACGCGCTCAAGAATCTCGAGCCGGAGATGCTCGCGCTCGGAGTGGTGCGGCCGATCAACCACATGTCCGGCTTCCACACCTTCTATCCGGCCTTCGCGTCGGGCGAGGGAGCGGCGCCGTTCAAGACGGTCGCCGACTATGAGAACAATCTGAAGCGCCACAAGGACTATGTCGCCTATCACGACCGGGCGATCGGGCGCTTCCGCCAGGGCATGGCCGCGGGCGTCCTCGAGTCGAAGCTGACCACGAAGAATGTCATCGACCAGCTCGATCTGCTGATCGCCCAGAATGTTGAGGAATCGCCATTCTACGGGCCGATTCGCAAGTTCCCGGCGACATTCTCGGAGGCCGACAAGGCGCGCCTGACCGCCGCCTACCGGGCCTCGATCGAGACGGAGATCCAGCCTTCCCACCGCCGGGTCCGCGACTTCCTGCGCACCGAATATCTGCCCAAGGCCCGCGAGGGCGCCGGGCTGGTCCACATGAAGGGCGGCGCCAGGGTCTATCAGCGGCTGATCGAGAGCACGACCACCCTCCCGCTCACCGCCGAGGAAGTCCACCGGACCGGCCTTGGCGAGGTCGCCCGGATCAGGAGCGAGATGGAGGCGATCCGGACCCGCACCGGCTTCAAGGGGACTCTAGCCCAATTCTTCGAATATCTGCGCTCCGACCCGAGATTCGCTCCGAAGACCAAGGAGGCCCTGCGCGAAGGCTATGAGGGGATCGCCCGCCGGGTCGACGCCCGCATCGGCGAGCAATTCTCGACCCTTCCCAAGAGCCCGCTCGAGATCCGGCCGGTGGAGCCGTTCCGCGAGAAGAGCGAGGCCGGCGGCTCCTACCAGCAGGGCACGCCCGACGGCTCGCGGCCCGGGATCTTCTACTACAACAGCTACGACCTTCCCTCGCGGCGGCTGTGGGGGATGGAGACGCTCTACCTCCACGAGGGAAGCCCGGGCCATCACTTCCAGATCAGCCTCGCCCAGGAGAATGAGGCTCTCCCCGCCTTCATGCGCTTCGGCGGCAACACCGCTTATGTCGAG
>DASQJV010000217.1:0-5502 GCA_035630855.1 Allosphingosinicella sp.
TCAAGGCCGGGCTCAAGCTCGATCCCGCCTATCTGCCCGACCAGGTCGTCGCGGCCGTCGAGTCGACCCTTCGCGATTGCTACGGCTTCGAGAAGCGCGGCTTCGCCCGGCTGGTCGCGGCGAGCGAGGTGATCGCGACGATCCACTCGGTCGCCGGAATCGTCGCGGTCGACCTCGATCTCTTCCATCGGACCAGCGAGCCGGGCGCTGCGGAGATATTGCACGGGCGGCTCTACGCCCAGCCGGTGACACTGGCGCCCGACGGGACTCTCGTCGCCGCCGAAATCCTGACCCTCGATCCCGGCCCGCTCGAGCTGGAGGTGCTGGCATGAGGATGTCCGCCGAGGCCCTTTATGCGCTGCTTCCGGCCATCTACCGGGCGCGCGACGCGGAGCAGGGCTATCCGCTGCGCGAGCTGGTCGCGGTGATCGCCGAGCAGGCGGCGGTCGTCGAGGAGAGCATCGAGCAGCTCTACGACGACCAGTTCATCGAGACCTGCTCCGAATGGGTGGCCCCCTATATCGGCGCTCTGATCGGCTACCGGCCGCTCCACCCCGTGGGCAGCTCGGGCTCTTCGCGAGCCGAGGTCGCCAACACGATCGGCTACCGGCGCCGGCTCGGCACCGCCTCGGTGCTGGAGCAGCTCGCCCGCGACGTCACCGGCTGGCCGGCCCGGGCGGTCGAATATTTCCTGGTCAGCGCGACCACCCAGCGGATGAACCACATCCGGCCCGCCCACCATTTCGCGCCCGACCTGCGCGACTGGCGCGGGCTCGAGGCGGCCGGCGGCGCCTTCGATCCTTTCACCCGCCTCGCCGACATGCGCTCGATCGCGCGCGCCGGGGGGCGCTACAATTTCCCCAACGTCGGAATCCATCTGTGGACGATCGACGCCTTCGCCAGGGCCGGATCGCCCGCGGTCGCTCTCGACGCCGTCCGGGCCCTGTTCAGCCCGCTGGGAGCGCCGCTGCCGCTGTTCACCAACCCGATCGACGAGGAGCGGATCACCCATATCGCCACTCCGCTCAACGTCGCCGCGCCGATCGGCCGGCGGATCCTCCACGCCGATCTGGTCGAGGAGGACGGCTCGGCCGGACCCCGCCAGATCTACGGGCGCAACGGAAGCGGCGTGCTCCAGAGCCTCGCCGTCGCCGTCGACGGCGCCGAGCTCACCGCCGACGAGGTCGAGGCCTGCGACCTCTCCGACGAGGCCGGAGGCTGGGCGCACATGCCGGCCGCGGGCGGCAAGGTGGCGATCGATCCGGTGCTCGGCCGGATCGCGCTTCCGCCGGACCGGACCGGCGAGGTCGCGGTCTCCTTCCATTACGGGTTCAGCGCTCCGATCGGCGGCGGGCCCTACGCGCGAGCGGCGGCGTTCGCCGCGGCCGCCGCCGGCCAGTCCGTGCTTCGGGTGCCGATCGACCATCCGACCGTCCAGGCCGCGCTCAACGCGCTTCCCGCCGCCGGCGGGATCGTCGAGATCGTCGACAATGGCCGCTACGAGGAGACGATCGCGATCGCGGCGGACGCGGACTCGTCGATCGAGATCCGCGCCGCCGACGGCTTCAACCCGCATCTCGCCCTCGCCGGCGACCTCGTCGTCAGCGGAGCGGCCGATGCGGACGGCAATCGCGAGACCCGGGTCACGCTCGACGGGCTGCTGATCTCGCTTCGGCCGGTCGTCGTTCCGGACGACGGCAGCAATGCCCTCAAATCGCTGTCGATCCGGCATTGCACGCTGGTTCCGGGGCGCTCGCTCGGCGCCGACGGCCAGCCGGCCCAGCCGGGCGCGCTCTCGGTCTCGGCGGAGCTTCCCGGGCTCGAGCTCGAAATGACCGGATGCATCACCGGTCCGGTCGGAGCGGTCCGCGACGCCAGCGTGGCGATCGAGGATTCGATCGTCGACGCCGCCGCCGCCGACCCGGCCGAGAGCGCCGAGGGAATCGCCTATGCCGATCCCGCCGGAACCGATTTCGGGGGCCCTCTGACCCTCCGCGCCGTCACCGTCTTCGGCAAGATCATGGCCGAGCGGTTCGATCTCGTCTCGGACAGCCTGCTCGTCGCCCGCCTCGGAGCGGCCGACAGCTGGACGGCGCCGGTGCGGTCGGAACGCCGCCAGGTCGGCTGCATGCGCTTCTCCTGGGTGCCGCCCGGCTCGATCACCCCTCGCCGCTACCGCTGCCAGCCCCAGCTCGCCATCGATTCCGCCATCGCCGCGCGCGAGAGCGAGCTCGGAGGACCGGTGGGATCGGCGGAGCGCCAGGCGATCGAGCGCCGCTTCACGCTTCGGATCGTGCCGAGCTTCACCGCCCGCCGCTACGGGCGCCCCGCTTACGCGCAACTCCGCCGGAGCGTTCCGAACGAGATACGGACGGGAGCGTCCGACGAATCCGAGATGGGCGGCTTCCACCTGCTCTACGCGCCGCAGCGGGAAGCCAATCTGAAGATACGCCTCGACGAATATCTGCGCTTCGCCCTGGAGGCGGGCCTGTTCTTCGAGACCTGAAGGGAGCCGTGAGATGGGTGGAGATTATAGCCGGAGCAGCTTCGACGCGTTGCGCGACTATGCGGGCGTGCTGCTGCAGCAGGGGCATCCGACCCTGGACTCGGACTGGAACGAGTTCGTCGCCCTGCTCGAGCGGCGGATGCGCGCGCAGACGGTCGATACGATCGGCCGCGCCGTCGTTCCGCTCGAGACTCCGACGGGGTTCGAGATCCGCCTCGCCGCCGGCCCGGCTCTGACCATCGGCCGCGGCCGCATGTATGTCGACGGCCTGCTCGCGGAAAATCACGGCCGGATCGGCGCCGGGGCGGCGCCGGTGTTCGACCGCGCCCGGGAGGTCGACGGCGAGCCGGCTGGGGTCCTCGACGAAGCGATCTCGTCGGAAGCCAACGACTTCGTCAACTACACGGCGCAGCCCTATCTGCCGGTTCCTCCGGCGCTTCCGGGCACCAATGGGCCGCACCTCGCCTATCTCGACGTGTGGCGGCGCGAGGTCACGCCGCTGAAGGATCCGCGGCTGCTCGAGCCGGCGCTCGGCGGCATCGACACCGCCACACGTTGGCAGACCGTCTGGCAAGTCCGCCTCCTCGCCGACGTCGGCGCGGGCGCGACCTGCGGGTCGGATCTCGCCGCCTGGGACGCCCTGGTCGCGCCGTCGCCGGCCCGTCTGACCACGGCGACGATCGAGTTCGAGGATCCCGACGAGCCCTGCCTGATCCCCCCGGGCGGAGGCTATCGCGGCCTCGAGAACCAGCTTTACCGGGTCGAGATCCACGGCGGCGGAGCGCTCGGGACGGCGCGCTTCAAATGGTCGCGCGACAATGCCTCGGTCGGGGCGACGATCGAGGCGATCGACAATGGCGACCGCCTCGAGGTCCGCCGGATCGGCCGCGATTCGCTGCTCCGCTTCCGCACCGGCGACTGGGTCGAGATCACCGACGACCGGCGCGAATTCGCCGGGCTGCCGGGGGACATAAGGCGGCTCGCCGGGGTCGACGAGGACAGCAACACGCTCACCCTCGAGTCGGCGCTCAGCGCCGACCTGATCCCGGCCGGCGGCGCCGACACCGCCGCGGCGCGCCACAGCCGGGTCGTCAAATGGGACCAGTCGGGCCAGGTGCTGAAGCCCGACGGGACGACCTGGGAGGATCTCGATGCGGCCGGATCGGACGGGCTGATTCCGGTGCCCGCGGACGGGTCGCCGGTGGTCCTCGAGGCCGGAATCACCGTGACGTTCGCGGTCGATCCGGCCGGCAACCTCCGGGCCCAGGACCATTGGACCTTCGCCGCCCGGACCGAGGGCGCCCAGATCGAGATACTCGACCGCGCGCCGCCGGCCGGAATCCATCACCATTATGCGCGGCTGGCGATCGTCACCTTCCCGGGATCGGTGAGCGACTGCCGGACCTTCTGGCCGCCGCAGTTCGGGGACGAATGCGGATGCACGGTCTGCGTCAGCGCCGAAGCGCACAACAGCGGGGCACTGACCATCCAGGCCGCGATCGACCAGCTTCCGGACGAAGGCGGCACGGTCTGCCTCGGCCCCGGCAACTACCTGCTCGGCGCCACGCCCGTCGCGATCGCCAACCGCAGCTCGGTGCGCCTGCGCGGTCACGGGCCCGGAAGCCTGCTCGCTTATGCGGGCGCGGGCGGTGCAGTCCGGGTGACGGGCTGCAACAACGTCCGGATCAGCGATCTCGGCCTGATCGTGGTCGCGCTCGAGCAGGCCGGCGAAGCTTCGGCAATCCATCTGCGCAGCAACTGGCTGGTCGACGTCGAGGAGGTCGTCGCTTTGGTCTTCTCGCCGCAGGGCGCGCCGGCGACGGGAATCGCGCTCGACGGCCTCCAGCTCGGCCTCGGGATCGACAACAATCTCATCCTCGCGCCGGTGGCCATCGGTGCTCTGACCGGACGGGGGCAGGAGGACGCTTTGCCTTATTGCGCCCTCTACGAAGCGCATTTCACCCGCAACCTGTTGTTCGCCGAGCGCCGCGGAGTCTCGCTCGACGGGGCCGTGCTCCATTTGGGCGCGACCTCGATCGCCGAGAACGGCATCTTCGCCGGCGAGACGGCCGTGATCGCCACCGGGGCCGGCGCTCCGGTCGGCGGCGGCGGCGGCGAGGACAATGAGGGGACGTGGAGCCCGACCTCGCTGACGATACGCTCCAATAGCATCGGCCTCTCGCGCACCGCCGACGGGATCGTGTCGGGCGTTCCGCATCTGCGGCTGCTCGACAACGACATCAGCGCCCCCGACGCCGCCGACGGCGACCGCGGCGGCGGAAGCTGCGTGCGCCTGGTCGACGGCTTCATCCCGATCCCGCTCCCGGCCGGTCAGATCGTCGGCAACCGCCTCGGCAACGTCGGGCTCTTCGGGCTCAGCGTCGAGGCTCCCCAGTCGTGCCTGCTGATCGAGCGCAACCTGATCTGCGATTGCGGGGCGGGCGCGATCAACATGGACGGCGAGGGCCGGGCCCGCTTCCTCTCGCTCGACGGCAACGTCATCGAACGCGCCGCGAAGAGGCCGTCCGACGTCGCGCTGGCCGCCGTCCGCCTGGCCGGAGTGACCGAGGCCCGGGTGACCGGGAACGTCGTGCGCGGAGTCGGCGCGGGGCAGCGCGTCTCCTGCGCCGCGTTCGACCTGGAAGGCGTCCCGACCCTCGATTTCTCGCATAACGACTTGACCGACATCGGTCCGGACGGCGCCCGGGAAGCGATCGGGGTGCGCCTGCTCGGGCCGATCGTCGCCTGCGCGATGGCGTCCAACCGGATCGCCGACCTGCGTCCGGCCGGCCATAGCGACCCGGCGAGCTGGTGCGCGATCCAGATCGGCGTCCCCGGCCCCGTCCCGGGCACCGCCGCGCCCGCCAACCCTCCGACGACCGGCAGGGTCGCCTTCTTCACCCGCAACAACACTCTGTTCAGCCTCGGCACGCGCTCGATGGTCGCCCTCGGCCCCGTTCACGAAGCGCAGGTGCGGGTCTCGGGCAATTTGATCG
>DASQJV010000218.1:0-4332 GCA_035630855.1 Allosphingosinicella sp.
AGGCCAATGCCGCCGAGGCCTACAAGCAGGGCATTTGCGACGGCCGGGCCGCGGACATCGTTTATTCGAGCCTGTTCACCGGGGTGCACGGCAATTATCTGCGCGCCTCGATCGCCGCCTCGGGGCTCGATCCCGACAACCTCCCCGAGGGCGATCTGAAGACGATGGACTTCGGCGGCGGCGACAGCGCCAAGAAGGCGTGGCGCGACATCTGGGGCTCGGGCCAGGGCATCGGCGCGATCGACCGGGTGAGGCCGGCGGGGGCCTATGTGGCGGAGCTGATCCGGCAATATGACGAGGCGAAAGCGGAGCTTTGCTCACGCTGACCGTCATCCCGGACTTGATCCGGGATCCATGAACATCGCCCTCTCCGAAAATGCTTCGGTTCATGGATTCCGGCTTTCGCCGGAATGACGGCCTAGAACGACCTCTCGAGTCGGCTGATCAGGCTTCGCGCCGGGCTGGACTGGGGTTCCGGCCCGGCCCCTTCCCCGGCTTCGTCGAGCCTCTTCACCCGGGCGTAGAGGTCGCGGCTGGCGTGGACCAGGGCGAGGGCGGTCTCCGGAAGCCTGGCGAGCAGCGCCTCGTCGCTGTCGGGCGCCTCGCCGAGCCGGCGGGCGGGGCGGCGCGCCTGGCTTGGGCTGAGCTCGCCGGCCTCGACCGCGCGCTGGGTCAGAAGCCAGGCGATGACGTGCATCAGCCGGGTCGTCACCTTCAGCGACTCGCAGGAGAAGCCGACCCGGTCGACCGGAGCGAGCGAGTCGCGGTCGGAGCGGCCGTTCGAGTCGAAATAGGAGCGCGCCTCGTCGGCGAGCAGCATCGCCTCGGTGTAGAGGGAGGCGACCAGCTTGGCGGTCAGGGGCAGGCGGGCTTCGTGCATCGGTGAATGGTGCCATAGCGGGCCCCGCTCCGCCATTCGGAAAGATGGTGAAGGCGGAGATGTGCCGTGGCGACACAATTCCTCCCCAGGATTTCCTGGGGAGGGGGACCGCGCGAAGCGCGGTGGAGGGGTTCTACGGAGTTTGGAAGAACCCCTCCACCAGGCTTCGCCTGGTCCCCCTCCCCCGCAAAAGCGGGGGAGGATTTCTAAGCGATGATATCCGGGATGAGCTGGTCCTCCAGCGCCGCGATCTCGTCCCTCAGCCTCAGCTTGCGCTTCTTGAGTCGGGCGAGCTGGAGCTGGTCGGAGGCGGGCGAGACGCGAAGCGCCTCGATCGCTGAATCGAGGTCGCGATGCTCCTGGCGCAGGCGGACCAGCCGCACCGCCGCGGGGAGCGCGTTGCCGTCGATCGATCCCATGCCCCTCCAGGCGCTTATCAAGCCGATTCAAACGCGCTATAGATAGTCCATTAACGGCCCGTCGTACATATTGCGAAGGCCGTCCGATCGACGGGAGACAGGCCACGCCTTCATACGTTGAGACCCCGCCCAGCACAGCCAAGGAGATGGGAATGCAACAGGCGCATATCTCGGCATTGCAACACCGCCACGCGGACATCGAAGCGCGGATCGAAGAAGAAAGTCAGCGGCCTTTGCCGGACATGGCCACCCTCTCCAGGCTCAAGAAGGAAAAGCTCTGGATCAAGGAAGAGATCGCCGGCCTCCACTAGGAGCGGCGTACTCCGCTTCAATAATCCCTCTCCCTGCAGGGGAGAGGGACGCGACGCGTAGCGTCGCCGGGTGAGGGCCTGTCACAGACAACGCCCTCACCTTGGTCGCTTCGCGACCTGTCCCTCTCCCCTGCAGGGAGAGGGATATTCCGTTATCCAGGCGAAACCGGGACCTCAGGACGAGAAGTCCCGGCCGGTCTCCACGAGACCCCGGCTTTCGCCGGGGTGACGGCGGCATGGCCGCCGTCAATCGTCGCGGGTGATGCGCTCGTTGCGTTCGTGGCGCTCCTGCGCCTCGACCGTCATCGTCGCGATCGGCCGGGCCTCCAGGCGGGCCAGCGAGATCGGCTCGCCGGTGACCTCGCAGAAGCCGTACTCGCCGGTGTCGATGCGGCGGAGCGCCGAGTCGATCTTCGAGATGAGCTTGCGCTGGCGGTCGCGGGTGCGGAGCTCGATCGCCCAGTCGGTCTCCGACGAGGCGCGGTCGGTGACGTCCGCCTCGCGGATCGGGCCGCTCTTCAGCGACGCCATCGTCCCCTGCGATTCGCGCAGTATCTCGTCCTTCCAGCCGAGCAGCTTCTGCCGGAAATAGGCGAGCTGATCGGGATTCATGAACTCTTCGTTGGCACTGGGCCGATAACTGTCGGGCACCCCACCCAAAGCATAGACCGAGCCGTAAACGTCACTCAAAGCCGTCGCCATAACCCCTCCACTCCTTCACGCACGCCGTAGCGTCACGCAAACCTCCTGAAGCTCCGCTTCCGAGTCGTCCGGAAATGTCGGAGCTTGCCCCAGCGCGCCTATACGCTTCGCAAAGGGGCAGTACAAGTCACTCAAATAGCGGTTAAAAATTCAGGCGGATTCAGGCAGCGACAGTGACTTTTTTGCCCATTCCGCCACCGCGGCCCGAGTCGGCGCGGTTTTCGTCCGAACAGGTCCGAATCGGGGCGCTAGCCGCGCGTTAACCATGTTCGGCCGAGCGGCGGTGTCGCCTATTCGTTCACGGCTCGCACGGGCCTGTCCTCAAATGGGACGGAAGTCGCGCCGACAGCCATTTGGCGGGCATTCTGAGGGGTCTTCGTGGTTAACGCGCTTGCACTTAAAGCATTCCTTTGCATCTGTGCATGTAGCTCGATGCCGGAGCCGGACTTCCATCAGGGACTTTCGGCCACGCATCGGAACCTGGAAACAAGGTGCGCTGTCATGTCGGTTAGAATGGCTCTCGCTAAACTCTGCGCCTGCACCTGCGGCGGCGCGATCATCGGCGGCGGCGCCGTCCATGTCGCCGAGAACCCGCCCCAGCGTCCGGCCTTCGTCAAGTCGGCCAAGATGGTGAAGCAGGCGCCCCGGCGCTACGCCCGGGTGAAGCCGATCAAGCGCCATCGCCGGGTCCGCACCGCCTGCGTGGTCAAGAGCCCTGGCACGACCACCACGACCCGCACCATCACCTATCCGGGCGGCGCTCCGATGCCCCTGCCCCCGCTCCCGCCCCTGGCCGGAAGCACCGGCGGCGGCGGCGGAGTCACCGTGATCGGCGGCAGCGGCGGTTTCGGAGGCGGCTTCGGCGGAGGCTTCTTCAGCGGCGGCTTCTTCGGCGGATCGAGCGGCAACGCCATCTTCACCGCCTCGACCAGCACCTCGACCGGCGGAAGCGGCGGAAGCTCCACCTCGACCAGCGGCGGATCGACCAGCACCGGCGGAAGCTCGACCAGCACCGGCGGGAGCTCGACCTCGACCAGCGGCGGATCGACCTCGACCAGCGGCGGCTCCACCTCGACCTCGACCGGCGGCTCGTCGACGAGCACGTCGAGCGGCAACGTCTCGACCACCTCCTCCTCGTCGAGCTTCGGCGGCGGCACCAGCACCTCGACCAGCTCGAGCGGCAACGTCTCGACCAGCTCGTCGCCCTCGAGCAGCACGTCGAGCAGCACGTCGAGCAGCACCAGCTCGTCGACCAGCAGCTCGACCTCGAGCGGAAGCTCGACCAGCACCAGCGGCGGCCACGACGTGCCGGCGCCGCCCATGATCCTGCTGTTCGGGGCGGCGGCCGCGGCTTTGGTCGCCCGCCGACGGATTGCCCGCTCCGAGGACTAGCCGGAGCGGACAGCGAAAAGGCCGCGGGGTCCCTTCGCCCCGCGGCCTTTTCCATGTCTTCGCCGTGAAGCAAGATCAGTTCGCCCGGCCGAAGCCGGCGGTTCTACTCCGCCTGGAGGATCTTCTCGATCTCCGTCACCGGATGGCCGGTCAGGTCCTTGGCGATCTCGCCGGCGAGGCGCTTCTCGACCTCCTTGTGATAATGCTTCCTGAGCTCGCCCAGGGTCTTGGGCGGGGCGACGATGATCAGCGACTCGAAATCGTTGGTCAGCGCCCGCTTGCGAAGCAGCTCGGCGGTCTCGGCGGCGAAGCGATTCTCCTCGAGCTGGTGATAATCGGTTTCCTGGTAGGAGCTGTAGCCGGCGCCGGCCGGCGCCGACGGCGCCCGGCCGGCGGTGTCGGTCTTCTGGTCGAGGTCCGGGGGATTGACCTGCTCGCGCTTACGCTCGACCTCCAGCTTGGGATAATCGGAATCGCCCTCGTTGCGGAAGAACAGCATCTTCTTGCCGTCGGCCACGACGACGAAACTTCTGTGCGGAACCTGCATCGCTCTCTCCTTCTTCGCCCGACCAACTCCCGAATCGCGGCGATGGTTGCCGTTCCCCGGCGAAGGCCGGGGTCCAGCCTC
>DASQJV010000219.1:0-6164 GCA_035630855.1 Allosphingosinicella sp.
GAGGACGAGCCCGACTCCGAGCCAGAACCAGGGCAGAGCCAGCGTCGTCCACACCGGCACCGGCTCGGCGGCGACCTCATAGGCCTCGAACCATTTGACATGGGCGGAGGCCGCGGTGGCGGCGAGGAGGAGGAAGAGGGTCAAGGCGGGGCGATGCATGAGGGGGCGAACGACGCAGGAGCGGTTTCGGTTTCGCGCCACCGCAGCAGCCCTCCTTCGCTGAAGCTACGGCGGGCAGCCTACGCTAAAGCGTCGGCTTGCCAGCCGAAGCTTTAGCGAAATGAACAGGCCGCCCTTTCCCCCGGAAAGGGCTAAACGGTGCGGGGCACCGTTTACCTGTTCATGGTCGGGGAGACAGGATTCGAACCTGCGACCCTCTGCTCCCAAAGCAGATGCGCTACCAGGCTGCGCCACTCCCCGCCTTCGCCCTTCGGGCTACGGCGGGCAAGCCCGCCAAGGCCGTCAATACTCTTCCCTGCCCTAGCTTGCCAGCCGAAGCTCCCACCTTCGCCCTTCGGGCTACGGCGGGCAAGCTCCGCTACGCTTAACCGGCTGGCTTGCCAGCCGAAGCTCCGCCAGGAGCGAAGGCTGGTGGGCCCGGGAGGATTCGAACCCCCAACCTAGCCGTTATGAGCGGCCGGCTCTACCATTGAGCTACAGGCCCGTAACTCCAGCTTCGCCGGATAGGCAGCGGGAGCGGCGATGGCAAGACGGGGTCAGCCGGCCCTGGCCGCGGCGATCGTCTCCTCGATCGAGGCCGGGGCGATGCCCTCGCGCTCGAACAGGTCGAAGATTCCGTCCCACCAAGCGTGGAAGGTGTCGAGATCCTCGGCGGTGCGGACGAAGGGGGTGTGGCCGGGCTCGACCGAGGGCGAGTGGAAGGACAGGCTGAACCAGCGCAGGCCGTCGCCGATCAGCGCCCGGACGGCAGCGAGCGCCTCCTCGAGCGGCACCCCCTCGGGGGTCAGCGGCACCCGGTTGAGGAGGCCGGCGCGGAACAGGATCCCGCGGCCGCGCGGGACCCGCCCCGCCGCCCGGTAGAGGCTCCTCCCCCAGGGCCGGAGCCGGCCGGTGTAGGCGGCGCTGAGCGGAAGCTCGACGAGGCCGCCGTCGCCGACCCGGAAGGGCAGCGGCCTCACCCGCGTAAAATCCGGCCCGCCCTCGTCGCCATAATCGTGCAGGGCGCGCACCGAGACGTCGGCCTCGTAGCCCGCCTCGCTGAGCAGACCGGCGGTGTTGGGGCCGACGCCGTAGCGCCCGGCCCGGTAGACGAGCGGACGGCGGCCGAAGGCGGCCTCGATCGTCCCGGTCAGGTCGGCGATCTTGGCGCGTTCCAGCGCTTTGGGAAGATTACCGACGAAGCTGTTGAACGTGTTCACTTCCTCATCGTGGGGCGGGTTGACCCAGGGGTGCAGCTGGGTGCCGACGGAGATCTCGTCCCGCTCGAGCCAGCGGCGCAGCATGGCGACCGAGGCCGGATCGGTCGCGATCGGATGGTCGACGAGATGGACGCATTTGACCCCGCGCCGCCGGAAGCGCTCCTGCAGGTCAGGCATCGCCGCCATGTGGGTCGTCGAGCGGTTGTCGCGGCTGCGCGGCCTCGCCCAGTCGAACTCCTCCTCGGTGTCGCAGAAGACGGTGAAGCGGCGGCCGAAGCTCTCCGGCAGCCGGATGTAGCTTCCGTCCGCCGGCGGCCGGTCGAGCGAGCCCTGGTCCGCCACGCCCTCCTAACCGTTCCGGCCGGTCGAGCGTTCCGCCGGCTCCAGCGGAGGCAGAAAAAGGGAGAAGCGCTCGCGTCCGATCTGGAGCGCTCCGCCGACCGCTTCGGCGAGGTTGCGGACCAGCCTCAGGGCGAAGCCGAGGCCGAGCGCCGGCGCTCCCGGCCAGTCGCCGTCGGGGCTGTAGCCCGGATCGAGCAGGGCGCTTTCGTCGAGCCCCTCGATCGCTTTGGGGCGGTCGATCGACAGGCACAGCATCTTGCGCGAGCCGTCCTCGCCCATCGCCATGGTCGCGGTGATCGTCTCCCCCTCGCCGGCGAGGCCGATGGTGGCGGCGAGCATCCGCGCGAACATGCGCTCGGCGGCGTCCAGCTCGACCTTGGCGTCGGGCAGGTCGCGCTCGATCTCGATCAGGATCCGGCTCCCGCGCTGGGCGGCGACCCGCTCGTAGGCGTCGTGGAGCCGGCAGAGCAAGGCGACGGCGTCGACCGAGGTCTCGGCGAGCTGAAGCCGCCGGGTCTCGATCCGGGCCGCCGTGTCCAGATCGTCGACCGCCGAGAGCAACCGCCGGGCCTGCTCCATGATGTCCGCCGCGCGCGACCGGTAGCTCATCGAGGCCGGACCCATATATTGCCCGTCGATCATCTCGGCGAAGCCGATGATCGCGTTGAGCGGAGTGCGCAGCTCGTGGATGAGCTGGCGCAGCGAGTCGGCGGGAAGGTGGGTTCCGAACAACCCGGGCGGGGTCTCGGCGGGGCCCGAGCCGTGCGCGACCTCGTCGAGCCTCGGCCGCCTCGCGCTTCCGCGATAGCCGAGGAAATTGCCCTGGGCGGCGTCGAAGAAGGGAACGCCCGAGATCCGCCAGTCGCCGGAGGCGGCGCCGCCGCCGGGGACGCTGAAGCGGGCGTCGCGGAACGGCGCCCTCTTCTCGAAGGCGCCGGCGGCCTGGCCGTCGACTCCATACTGGCCGCGCTCGGCGATCGAGGCGATGCTCTGGCCGACCAGGGGCCCGCGCGGGGCGCCCTCGACCCACAGGATCACTCCGTCCGGCCCGGTCTCCCACTGGAATTCCTCGACCGGCGCCGGCTGGGCCGTCGCCACGGCTCCGGCGGCGTCGCGGCGGCGGCGGAAATTCTCGATCCGGGCGACGAGGTCGCGGATCTGGGCCTCGCTCCGCTCCGCCGCCGGGCTCAGGCCCTCTTCGGCGGGGACGGCGGCCTCGGCGGGGACGGCGACCTCGCCGCCCAGAGCGAAGTCGCCGGCGCCGAAGCCGGCGAGGGCATGGACGACGTCGGCGGGCAGGTCGCGGCGGTGGCGGAGCAGGCCTCTCGCGACCGGCCCAAGCCGCGGCAGGAGCTCGAGCCATTCGTCGGCGCCGAGACGGGCTCCGCCGAGCAGAGGCGAGGCGACGGCGGGCAGGTCCTCGGCGAAGAAAGCGAGCGCGGCCGGGCTCACCCGCCGTCCGGCGAGGGCCCGGGCGACGTCGCGCCGGGCCTCGGCCGGAACGTTCCGCCGGTTCGCCCTCAGCCAGTCCATCGCCTCGGCCGAAGCCTCGCCGCCGCTTCGGCCCTGGGCGACGAGGTCGACGAGCTGGCGCCACTTGGCCGCGAGCGCCTGGGGCCGAGCCTCGCTCTGCCTCAGAACCGTCGCGATCATGTCGTCGAAACGCAAGCGGCCAGCCCTTCGTGAACGGGGGACCGAATTGCGGGCCCCGCCAATCGTTAACGCGCGCTCAAGGCGAGCGGAAGAGGCGTGATCGCGCGCCGTCGCAATATGGGACGGGAATGGTTCCTCCCCATGCCGGGCATGGGGAGGGGGACCACCCGAAGGGTGGTGGAGGGGTAGCTGACGAGGCCTCGCCAATTACCCCTCCACCAGGCTTCGCCTGGTCCCCCTCCCCATCTGACGATGGGGAGGATATTACGCCCCGCTTCGCGCCAGCCAGGCGAGCCAGAAGGCGCCGAGATTCTGGCGCGGGCCGGTCAGCGAGCGGAAGGCCGCCTCGGCTCCGGCGCGGTCGCCCGAGGCGAGCAGGGCCATGGCGAGGCGGGTGTTGACGAGGTTGGCGTCGACCCCGCCCTTGGTCAGAGCGGCGCGGTAGAGGGCGATCGCCTTGGCATGCTCGCCATAGCCGTAGAAGGCGTCGCCGATCTTGAGGGCGCTGGCGCCGGTCGCGGCCGCCATCGCCTTCGATTCCTCGCCGTTCAGCGAGGCCCGGTCGCCAGCCATGCGGGCGTTGGTGAGACGGACCATCTCGGCGAAGGCCGCTTTCTTGAGGTCGATCTGCCGCCTGCCGGCGCCGTCGTCGAGAACCGCCTTGGCCTCGGCGTAATTGCCAGCCTTGTAGAGGCCGTCGATGAGGTCGTACCAGTCGCGCTCGCCGGCCAGCGAGCCGCTCGCGCGCATGAAGCGCAGGACGTCGAGATCGGCCGCCTGGTCGAGATTGTTGGTGTCGCGGAAGATCAGCACCGAGTCGCGCCAATTCTCCTTGGTCGGGTAGGCGGTGACGAGGTCGCGGCTGAGCTTCTGCGAGGCTTCGCGCAGAGCCGGGTTCGAGCGGCCGTCGAAAGCGAGCTTCAGGGCATATTTGTACCAGCTCTCGTCGACCGGCTGGCCGGCGGCGCGCTTCATGTCGATCGCCCGGGAGATGAGCTGGACGGCGTCCACCGGCTTCTTGAGGTCGTTCTTGACCTGGGCGAGGTTGATCAGGGCCTCGGGATCGGTCGGGCTGAGCTCGACGACCCTGGCGTAGGCCGCCTCCGCCTTGGCCTTGTTTCCGGCATTGTTCGCCAGCACGGCCTGGTTGCGAAGCAGGGGAACCAGCTCGGGGCCGGTGACCTGGCCGCTGGCGATCATGTTGTCGATCCCAAGCGTCTGCATGCCGATATTGTTGATGCCGAGGCCGATCTCGACCTGGAAGCGGCCGACGGCGTATTTGCCGCCCGGACTGGTCACGGCGCCCATGCCGGCGGTCAGTCCCGACTGGGCGGTGGCCCAATCCTTGGCGGTGATCGCCGTCTGCACCGGAGCGAGCGCGGCGCGCTCTTCCTTGGTCAGGGTGATTCCCGAGCTCGGCTGGGCGGCGGCCTCCCCCTTCTTCTTCTTCTGGGCGTCGGCCGGAGCGGTCGCGACGACCGATGCTCCGCCGATCACGAAAGCGACTCCGAGCGCGATCCTGGAAATGGATTTCATGCTTTGCCTCCTGTTGGCCGCGCCTGGAGCCGGCGGGTCCTGGTTCGTAAACGGATATGGGCGGCCTCTACCGCCAAAAGCAGATCGTTTCTAGCGTCGGCGCGCTGAACGGCCCTTGAACCGCTTCCGACGGAAAAGCACAGATTTTACAGCGCCTTGGGCCATTTGACCTGTCCGGCCCCGGCGGCTAACCGGGCCGGCCATGCTCGCCGTCATCTCGCCCGCCAAGAGTCTCGACTTTTCCCGCCCGCTCCCGCCCCTCGGGGCGAGCGCGCCGCGCTTCGCCGGCGAGGCCGGGCGGCTCGCCGCCGCGGCGGCGAAGCTGTCGAAGCGGAGGCTCGCCGAGCTGATGCGCGTTTCGGACGATCTCGCCCGGCTCAACGCCGGCCGTTTCCGCGATTTCGCCGTCCAGGACTCCCGCCCCGCCCTCTACGCCTTCGCCGGCGACGTCTATCGCGGCTTCGAGGTCCACAGCCTCGATTCGGAAGCGGTCGACTTCGCCCAGAACCATCTCCGGATCCTCTCCGGCCTCTACGGCCTGCTCCGCCCGCTCGACGAAATCCGTCCCTACCGGCTCGAAATGGGCACGCGCTGGGCGCCGGGAGGGGCGAAGAATCTGTACGGTTTCTGGGACGACCGGATCGCCCGGGCCCTCGCCGAGGATCTCGAGGCGGCCGGCGGCGGGGCCGTGATCAACCTCGCCAGCAGGGAATATTGGCGAGCGGTCGAGGCCCGGCTGCCCGAGGGCGTGCCCGTGATCGAGATCGACTTCCGCGAGGAAGGTCCCGGCGGCCCGCGCTTCAACAGCTTCGCCGCCAAGCGGGCCCGGGGGATGATGGCGCGATTCATCTGCGAGCACCGGCTCGACGATCCGCGGGCGCTCAAGGGGTTCGACAGCGACGGCTATGCCTTCGACCCCGAAAATTCCGACGAAGGACGGTGGCGATTCTCGCGAACGTGACTATCTAGGGGCAAGCCTCGCGCGCGTGCGTACGCGTGCGCGTGGGGTGGCGCCGGGCGGGTCCTTCCGCTAGGCTCCGCCCAGACCGTTTTTCCGCGCTCCGGCGCTTCACGACAGACAATCAGGAACCTCCCTTGGCCAGCGTCCCGCCGACCATCGACACCGACGATATCTCCCCCGTCTCCATCGTCGAGGAGATGAAGACCTCCTACCTCGATTACGCGATGTCGGTGATCGTCGCCCGCGCCCTCCCCGACGTCCGCGACGGCTTGAAGCCGGTCCACCGCCGGATC
>DASQJV010000220.1:0-4908 GCA_035630855.1 Allosphingosinicella sp.
TCGGTCAGGCCGGCATTCTCGGCGACGAGGTCTTCGTCCTCGACCAGGGTCAGGCCGGCGACCGCGGCGGCGGCTCGGGCGCCCTCGGCGACGATCCGGCGGCGCTCGGCCGGGTCGACGAGGACGTGGCAGGCCTGGAGCTTCTCGACATAATCGTGGGCTCCGCCGATCGTGATCTGGCCGGGGTGGTGGAAGCGGTGGCCGACGGTGGCGGCGCCGCTCTTCACTCCGGCGATCTCGAACTCGACTATCTCCTCGCCGAGCAGGGCGACGATGCCCTGAAGCGGGCGGACCCAGCGCGGGCTTTCGGTGGATTGCGAGGCGGCGCCCCAGCGCATCGACTTGGGCCAGGGGAAGGCTCGGACGAGGGCGGGGACGGCTTCGGCGAGGACCGCAGAGGTGGCTCGGCCGGGCTTCTCGACGATCGCGAACAGCACGCCGTCGCGCTCCTCGAGCTGCTCGCGGGCGAGGCCGGTCTTGCGGAGGAAGCCTTCCAGCGCCTGCGGCGGGGCGGACGAGCGGGGCCCCTTGGTCTCCTCGCGGACGGCCGCGGTCTCGGCGGGGAGGCCGCGGGCGATCAGGGCCAAGCGGCGGGGGGTGGCGTAGGTCTCGATCCCCTCGGCGGCGAGGCCTGCAGTTGAGAGTTGCTCTGAAAAGAGGCGCGCAAGGTCCTGCTGCGCCTTGGCTTGCATCCGGGCGGGAATCTCTTCGGAGAGGAGCTCGAGGAGGAAATCAGGCATATCGGCTCCATATGCCTGGGCGTGCCACGTCCTCGGCTATGGGCTCACGCAAAGCCGCGAAGCCGCAAAGGAACCCGGGCGGTGAAGCCGCTGCGATTTCCCGCCGGATTCGGGAATTGGGGGCGCTGCGCGCCGGTTTCCGCAGGACCCTTTGCGGCTTTGCGGCTTTGCGTGAGACCAACTTCATCCGTCCCACCCGTTCTTCTCCATCCAGGACTGGCAGGCGCCTTTGGCGAGGTCCCTCACCCTCCCGATATAGGCCTGGCGTTCGGCGACCGAGATCACGCCCCGGGCCTGGAGGGTGTTGAAGATGTGGCTGGCCTTGATCGCCTGGTCGTAGGCGGGGAGCGGCAGCTTCGCCTCGATGCAGCGGGCATTCTCCTCGGCGGCGTCCCTGAACCAGCGGAACAGGGTGTCGGTGCTCGCGACCTCGAAATTGTACGCGCTGAACTGCTTCTCGTTCTCGAGGAAGACGTCGCCGTAGCTCACCCCCTCGTCGTTGAAGGCGAGGTCGTAGACATTGTCCTTGCCCTGGACGTACATGGCGAGGCGCTCGAGGCCGTAGGTCAATTCGCCCGCCACCGGCTTGCAATCGTAGCCGCCGACCTGCTGGAAGTAAGTGAACTGGGTCACCTCCATGCCGTCGCACCAGACTTCCCAGCCCAGCCCCCAGGCGCCGAGCGTCGGCGATTCCCAATCGTCCTCGACGAAGCGGATGTCGTGGCGGAGGAAATCGATGCCGATGGCGGCGAGGCTGCCGAGGTAGAGGTCCTGCAAGTTCGCCGGGCTCGGCTTCAGGATCACCTGATATTGGTAATAATGCTGGAGCCGGTTGGGGTTCTCGCCGTAGCGGCCGTCGGTCGGGCGGCGGCAGGGCTGGACGTAGGCGGCCTTCCACGGCCTCGGGCCGAGGCTTCGGAGGGCGGTGGCGGGGTGGAAGGTGCCGGCGCCCATCTCGACGTCGTAGGGCTGGAGGATCAGGCAGCCCTGACGGCTCCAATAATCGTGGAGGGTCAGGATCAGCGACTGGAAGCTGGGGGGCCGGTCCACTTGGGCTTCGCACCTGCAACAAAGGGTCGCGCCGCTCTGGCGCAGGAGGGAATGGGGGTCAAGCGGGGCGCTCGCGATTGACCGGCCCGGGGAAAAGCCGCACAAGCCGAAGCGGGGGCCTTCCAGGTCGAGCGGGCGTGATATGAAGTTCAGATCGCTGAGTTTTTCGAGGAGTCTCTGGCTCCTGCCGCTGGCCGCGCTGGCGGCGTCCCCGGCGCTCGCCGAGCCCGTCGTCAAGGACGGCGCCGGCAAGGACGCGCCCGCCGCGGCGCCCCAGCCCGAGCCCCGGCCGGCCCTGTGGCTCCTCGCCGACGACGACACACGGATCTACATGTTCGGGACCATCCACGTGCTTCCGCCGGGATTCCGCTGGCGCTCGGCGGCGCTCGACAGAGCGGTGGGCGAGTCGGCTGAGCTGGTCGTCGAGACCTACGAGCCGCCGGGGACCGAGACCGACGCCGAGAACATCGCCGCCTTCTTCGCCGACCAGCCCGTCCCGATCCTCCAGCGCGTCCCCAAGAAGAAGCGCAAGCCGCTGAAGGCGGCGATCGACGCGTCCGGCGTGCCGATGCCGATGCTCGACCGGATGCACAGCTGGGCGGCGGCGATGACCCTGGGCATCGCCCAGATGCTGAGCGAATATGGGGTCGAGGATCCGTCGGGCGCTCCCGGGGTCGAGGACGTGCTCGAGGAGACGTTCCGGGGCGCCGGCAAGCCGATCCTCAGCGTCGAGGACGGCAATGCCGTGCTCGCCTCGATGAGCGCGCTTCCGGAAGCCGTCCAGACCGGCTTGCTGCTCGAGGCGATCGCTCCGGCCACCGAAGGCCCGGCGGCGCTCGGGGTGGGAGAGGCCGACTGGGTGGCGGGCCGCTCCGAAGCGCTCGACCTCGAGGCCGAGCCGGGCTTCCCGCCGGCCTTGTTCGACGTGCTGGTGCGCCGGCGCAACGCCGCCTGGACCGCCTGGCTCGAGGAGAGGCTGAAGAAGCCGGGCACTCTGCTGTTCGCGGTCGGCGCCGGGCATCTGGCCGGGCGCGAGTCGGTGCAGGCGATGCTGGCCAGGCGCGGGCTTCGGGTGAAGCGGGTCGATTGAGAGGCGGCAGCGGACTGTTAATTTCGTGTTCGGTACCCATCTCCCAAGTCCTCCCCGAGATCGCCTCGGGGAGGGGGACCATGCGAAGCATGGTGGAGGGGGAAAGGGAGCCGGATTCTCCCCTCCACCACGACGCTTCGCGCCGCGGTCCCCCTCCCCGAGCAAGCTCGGGGAGGAATTTGGACATCGAGACATTTGGAAGGAAGACGATGATGGCGTTCGGCAAGACCTGGCTTCGGGCCGCCCTGGCGGGGCTGCTGCCCTTCGCCGCCTGCGCCGCCGAGGCCGCTCCGGCGGCGAAGCCGGCCCGGCCGGCGATGTGGAAGGTCGCCGATTCCGACACGACCCTCTATCTGTTCGGGACCATCCATCTCCTCCCCGAGGGCCAGGGGTGGCGGACGGAGGCGATGGACAAGGCTCTGGCCGGGGCGGACGAGCTGGTGCTCGAGATCGCCAATGTCGACGACATGATGGCGTCGGCCCAGGCCCTGGCCAAGCTCGGAGTGACGGCCGGGCTTCCGCCGATCGCCGAGCGGGTTCCGGAGGCCAGGCGCGCCGCGCTTCGGGCGATGATCGCCGAGAGCGGCTATCCCGAGGCGGTGTTCGACCGGCTCGAGACCTGGGCGGCGGCGATGCCCCTGCTCGGAGTGACGTTCAAGCGGCTCGGGCTCGACCCGGCGCTGGGCGTCGAGCAGCAGATCGGGACTCCGTTCCGCAAGTCCGGCAAGACGGTGACGGGGCTCGAGACGGTCGAGCAGCAATTGTCCTATCTCGACACTTTGTCCGAGGAGGCCCAGCGCGCCATGCTGCTCTCAGTGGTCGAGGACAGCGCCGAGACGAGGGCGCAGTTCGCGGCGATGCTCGCCGCCTGGGCGAGCGGCGACCTCGCCGGGATCGCCCGGACCTTCGACGACGAGACCCAGATGTCGCCCGAGCTCAGGACGGCGCTGATGAGCCGGCGCAACGCGGCCTGGGCGGACTGGCTGGCGAAGAGGATGGAGAAACCGGGCACGGCCTTCGTCGCGGTCGGGGCGGGGCATCTCGTCGGCGAGGAGTCGGTCCAGGCGATGCTCAAGAAGAAGGGGATCAAGGCGAAAAGGGTGCAGTGACAAGCGTCATCCCGGACTTGATCCGGGATCCATGAACACGGACGCCGGCGGGTAAGCTTCGAACCTCCGTGTTCATGGATTCCGGCCTTCGCCGGAATGACGGTGGAAACTTGCCTTTCGCCCCCCTCCCCGCTACAGGCCCCCCTCCCCCGTTCATGGTCATCCCTGGAGGCGTGAGCGCGGGCGTTTGATTCACGATTATCGAAAGGCATGCACATGAGCGAACAGCTTACGCTGTCGGCCGAGACGCGCGAGCGGGCGGGCAAGGGAGCCTCCCGCGCAATGCGTCGCGAAGGCCGAGTCCCCGCCGTCGTCTACGGCAACAAGGAAGAGCCCCTCGCCGTCCACGTCGAGGAAAAGGCCCTGATGAAGATGCTCAATACGGGCCACTTCATGAACTCGGTCGTCATGGTCGAGGTCGCCGGCGGCCCGACCGCCCGGACCCTTCCCAAGGACGTCCAGTTCCACCCGGTCACCGACCGGCCGCTGCATGTCGATTTCCTGCGCATCTCCGAGCACAGCAAGGTGCACGTCAACGTTCCGATCCGCTTCACCGAGGAAGAGCGTTCGCGCGGCCTCAAGCGCGGTGGGGTTCTGAACTCGGTCCGCCACGAGCTCGAGCTGGTCTGCGACGCGGCCGAGATCCCCGACGAGATCGAGATCAGCCTCGCCGGCCTCGACATCGGCGATTCGCTGCACATCTCGGCGGCCTGGGCGTCCTCGGCCTCCATCTTGAGGCCCGACGGGGGCACGATGGTGGCGATGGTGAAGTCGCGGTCGGTGATCGCGCTCTCGGTGCCCTTGGGCAGGGTCACCGCCGAGATGTGCAGCGAATCGCCGATGTCGAGGCCGGCGAGGCTGATCTCGATCTCGTCGGGGATCTCGGCCGCGTCGCAGACCAGCTCGAGCTCGTGGCGGA
>DASQJV010000221.1:0-6506 GCA_035630855.1 Allosphingosinicella sp.
CTGCCTCCACGCCGAGGACAGCTTCGCCTCGACCGGGCGGGTCGCCCTCCAGGTGCTCGGGATCGCCGGCTGCTTCGTCGGCTTCTGCGCCCCGCAGGGCGGCGGCGGCCAGTCGGCCTACGCCTCGCTGGTCGATCTCAGGACCGGCGAGGTCGCCTGGTTCAACGTCCTCCAGACCCAGAGCATGATGCCGGGTGTCGGCTTCGGCGACATCAGGACCGAGGAAGGCGCGGCGCAGATGGTCGAGCGGCTGATCGGCCGAATGAAGGCCGGACGCAACGTCCGGGACCGCCAGTGAGCGCTCCGCTCAGCCGCCGCGCTCTCCTCGGCGGATTCGGCTGCGCCTGCTGCCTCGGGACGGTCGGCGCCGCCGAGGCCCGGATCCCGCCGCGCTCGATGAAGCCGCTGATCGGTCCCGGCCACCGTCCTACCGCCAAGGACGAGCTCGGCCTGTGGCAGCAATATGAGAGGGTGGAGCAGGAAATCGCCGGCTCGAACCTGCTGCTCGAAGATCCGAAGCTGGCGTCCTATCTCGGCCGGGTGGCGGAGCGGGTCGGCGGGCCGGCGGCGAAGGATCTTCGGGTCTATGTCGCGCGAATCCCCGAGTTCAACGCCTTCATGGCGCCGACCGGCTTCATGGTCGTGTTCACCGGCCTCCTCCTGCGCATGCGGGACGAGGCGCAGCTCTCCGGGGTGATCGCCCACGAGGCCGGCCATTTCCTCCGCCGCCACCAGATCCGCATGTGGCGCGACATGAAGCGCAAGACCACCGCTCTCAACTTCCTCGCCATGGGCGCGGGAGTCGGCGGCGCGGCCGGCGGCTTCTATGCCGGCGAGCTCGTCCAGCTCGCCCAGTTCGGAACCATCCTCTCCCTGCTCTCCTACAGCCGCGAGCTCGAGGCGGAGGCGGACGCGATCGGGCTGCTCCAGATCAGCGAGGCCGGCTATGATCCTATGGCGATGCCGGAGACCTGGCAGCAGCTGATCGAGGAGCTCGACGCGAGCGCCGAGGTCCGCCGCAAGCGGCGGCGGCGGCGCTACTCGCTGCTCGAGACCCACCCGGCGCCGGAGACGAGGATGGTCGACCTCAGGGCCTCGGCCAGGGAGGTGACGACGGCGGCCACGACGGACCGCGGCCGCGACCGCTACCTGCGGGCGCTCGGCGACCATCGCAGGACCCTGCTCGACGACCAGGTCAAGCTCAACGATCCCGGAGCGAGCCTCTACATCGTCCGCAACCTCGCCAAAGACGGCTGGAACGGGCTGCTGCGCTATTACGAGGGCGAGATCTGGCGGCTGAAGGGCGGCCCGGGCGACAGCGCGCTCGCCGGCCGGAGCTTCGCCGCGGCCGTCGCCTATCCCGACGCTCCGCCCGAAGCCTGGCGGGCGCACGGCTACCAGTTGCTGAAGGACGGCCGGAGCGAGGAGGGGAGGGCGGCGCTCAAGCGCTATCTGGCGCTGGCCCCCCGGGCGCCCGACGCGGCGATGGTCCGCCAATCGGCCAATCCGTGAGAGGAGGATCGCCCATGCGCCCGGCAAAGACGTTGGCGGCCCTGGCCGCGCTGGCCCTGACGGCGGGCTGCGCCGGCGGAAGCGGAGTGGGGCTGCGCTATTATTCGCTGGTGACCCCGGAGCCCGAGGACGTCGCCGACCGCTCGATGATCGTCACCCCGACCGTCCGCTGGAACAAGGCGCCGCGCGGCCCCTACGATATCGACCGCGAGGAGAATTGGACCCTGAACGGGCCGCTGCTCGACGGGATCACCTTCATCGGCGGGCTCGAGCACGACAAGAGGATCGTCCAGCAAAGGCGCAAGGCCGACCGCAAGGTGCCCAATTTCCGCGCCGACATGAACCCGAACGAGATCGCCTCGATGATCGAGAGCTTCTACCGGATCCGGGCCGGCTCGACCCGGTTCGAGATGACCGGCCTCAAGCCGCGCGACTTCCTCGGCCATCCCGGCTTCCAGTTCGACTACGACCATCTCGGCGGCGACGAGGTCGAGCGGAAGGGAAGGGCGGTCGGGGCGATCGTCGACGGCCGCTTCTACCTCGCTCTCTTCGACGCCGCCCGGATGCACTATTTCGACTCCGGCCTGCCCGAGTTCGAGCGCATCGTGGAGGGCGCGCGGCTCAATCGATGATCCGTTCCTTCCCGAGCAAGCTCGGGGAGGAATTGAAACGGTAAGCTCCCCGCCGTTCACCCCCCGCTCGCCGCATGCTAAGCAGGCGCCGGGGGGAATTTGACTCAGGCCGAAGCGGAATCCCGGGGGGCTCGCCATTTCGCCGTCGCGTGGCGGCTCGCGGCCGGCGCGTGGCTGGCCTGCGCGCTTCTGCAATTCCTCCTCTACCTTCGGCCCTCGCCTTATGGCGGCCCCTTCCTGCTGCGCTGGAAGACGTTCATCGTCCGCCCGCTCGCCTATGAGCTGCTCGCCACCTGGCTGATCGCTCTGCCCTTCCTTCTCGCCTGGCTGCTGCTGTGGCGCCGGCCGGTCGCGCCGTCGCGCGCGCGCGCGGCGCATTGGGCGCTGGCGGCCCTGATGGCGGCGAACCTTCTGATCACCGCCTTCGATCACGAGCTCTACCGGTTCCTCGGCCTTCGGCTCGGCCCGAACTTCCTCAACGTCTACGCCGATCCCTCGACGCTCGGCGACGCCCTCTTCCTCAACGTGCTTCGCGGCGACAAGGGCGGGCCGTTCCTCTCGCCTCTGCTCTGCGTCGCGGCGCCCGGCCTCTACGCCTGGTGGGCCGCCCGGACCGTTCGCCGGCCCCGCCCGGCCCGGCCCCTGAGCGGCAAGGTCGCGGTCGCGGTCCTGGCGCTTCCGCTGGCGGCGGGGCTGGCCGCTTATTCGCTGGCGCACGCCCGCTTCCGGCTCTCGCGGCTCGAGCCGGCCTCGTTCGCGATCGTCCGCGACTTCGCCTGGAGCTACGAGGACGACGAGCCTCCCGGCGACCCCGGTCGGCTCGGGGCGGCCTGGCAGGCCGGCTGGCAGGCCGCCAGCGCCGACCGCAACTGGCGCTTCCCCGACCGGCGCTACCCCTTCCTCAGGGTTCCTCTCGATCCCTCCGAGCCGGGGCCCGGGCAGAAATGGAATGTGATCATCGTCCAGCTCGAATCGGTGCGCGGGGTCGACACCGGCCATCTGCGTCCCGACCGGAGCCCGTCGCCGACGCCCTATCTCGACTCCCTCGCGGCCCGGCCGGACGCCGGCGTGTGGACCCGGGCGCTGAGCTTCGGCCCGCCGAGCATCAACGGCCGCTTCGCCCTGCAATGCTCGGTCACGCCCTCGTCGCGCCGGTTCATCACCAGCCAGACCCGGACCGATTTCTATTGCCTCCCGGACGCGCTGCGCCGCCGCGGCTATCGGGCCGAGATGTTCGCCGCCGGCGACATCGACATGGACAACAGCACGATCTGGGTCCAGCGCATGTACGACCGCCTCTGGCGCTACCCCGCCGAAGGCCAGCGCGACCGCGAGATCTTCCGCCACGCCGCCGCCCGGATCCGCGAGATCGGCCGCCGGGGCCCGTTCATCGTCACCCTCATCTCGGCGAGCAACCATCATCCCTTCCGCTCGCCCGAGCCTGAGCTGGACATCGCCGGCCATGGCCACGTCCGCCAGCGCATCCTCAACACCGTCCGCTACACCGACGACGTCGTCCGCGAGCTGATCGAAGGGCTTCGCGGCGAGTCCTGGTTCGGCCGGACCCTGGTCGTCGTCAACAGCGATCACGGCTACAATCTGGGCGAGCATGGCGGCCTGACCGGCGCCTACAGCCTCTATCGCGAGTCGGTTTGGACGCCCTTCCTCATCGTCGGCCCGCATCCACGCCTTCCGCTCGGCCGCCACGACGAGATCGTCACCCTGCTCGACGTCGCCCCGACCCTCGCCGACCTGATCGGCCTCAGGGAGCCCGTCCCCTGGCAGGGCCACAGCCTGCTGGCGCTCCGGCCGGGACGGCCGATCCGCTTCGGCTTTCGCGACGGCGTGCTCGCCGAAGCGGGCGGCTGGAGCGCTCTCACCGATCCGACCGACGGCCGACCGCGCCTGTTCGACTCGCGAAGCGACTGGCTTCAGCGGCGCGACCTCTCGGATCGCCGGCCGGATCTGGCCCGCCGCCTGCTGGCGGAGGCGGACCGCGACCGGCGCTTCAATGATTACGTGCTCCGCCACGGCCTGCTCTGGCGGGCGCAGCGATGAGCGGGACAGGACGGCTCGGCCGCGACCATTTCCCGGTCGCCTTCCGGCTCGCCCTTGGCGGCTGGCTGGGATGCGTCCTGCTCCAGCTCATCCTCTACGCCCGCCCCGGGCCCTACGGCGGGCCGTTCCTGCTCGAATGGGAACGCTATCTCGGCCTGTCGCTCTATTTCGACCTGCTCGGGACATGGCTTCTGAGCGCGCCCTTCTTCCTCGCCTGGCTGGGCCTGTGGAGGCGCGAGGTCGGGCCGAGGCCGGCGACGGCGCTCCACCTCGCCCAGGCGCTCCTGCTGGGGGCGAACCTGGTCGCGAGCGCGCTCGACCATGAGGTTCTCCGCTTCCTCGGCACCCGCCTGACCTTCTCCTTCCTCGCCACTTATGCGAGGCCGGAAACGCTCCGCGACGACCTCTTCCACGAGGTGCTCGCCGAGGACGAGGGCGGGGCAGGATGGACCCTGGTCGCCCTCGTCCTGATCCCCCTCCTGTTCGGAGCCTGTGCCGCGCTGATCGTGGCGAGAGGGAGGCGGGCCGGAGGGAGTGCGCCGCTCTGGCTCGCCCTGGCCGTCATCCTCGTCCCGCTCGCCGCCCCCGCCAATGCCTGGCTCAAGGCGAGCAGCCAGTTCCGGCTGCGCAGGACCGAGCCCGTGATCCTCGCCTTCGTCTCCGACCTCGGGCTCGGCCTCGGCGATCTGCAGCGGCCGCGGGACTATGAGGCTCTCGCCGCCGCCTGGCGGACCCGCTGGCTTCTGGAAAGCGACGACAAGGGCTGGACCTTCCCCGATCCGGAGCGGCCCTATCTTCGGGTCCCGCTGGGCCCGGCCGCCCCAGAGGCGGAGGCGTGGAACGTCATCTACATCCAGCTCGAGACCCTGCGGGGGCTCGACACCGGCTTCCTCGGCGGCCGCAGCCCGTCGCCCACGCCCTTCCTCGACTCCTTCGCCTCGAGGTCCGGCACGGCGGCCTACACCCGCGCGTCGAGCCTCGGGATGCCGACGATCAACGGCCTGTTCGCCTCGCATTGCTCGATAACGCCCCATTCGAGCCGGTTCATCACCGGCTTCACCGCCACCGCCCTTTACTGCTTCCCCGAGGCCCTTCGTCGCCGGGGCTACCGGGCCGAGATGTTCAACGCCGGCGATTCCGACTGGGACAACAGCACGATCTGGCTCTCGCGCTGGTACGACCGGCTGTGGCGCTTTCCCGAGGCGGGCCAGAAGGACCGGCCCGTCTTCCGGGCGGCGGCGCGGCGGATCAGGGCGCTCGGCCGCTCCGGAAGGCCCTTCCTCGCCAGCCTGGTCTCGGTGAGCAACCACACGCCCTTCCTCGGCCGCGAGCCGGGGTTCGACATGGCCGGCTCGGCTTCGCCTTCCGAACGGATCCTCAACACCACCCGCTACACCGACGACGTGCTTCGCGAGTTCGTCGGCGAGATCGAGGGCGAGCCCTGGTTCGGCCGCACCCTCCTCGTCATCGTCGGCGACCACGGCTTCAACCTCGGCGAGCATGCCGTCCCGTCCGGCCAGCTCAGCCTCTACCGCGAATCGCTCTGGGTGCCGCTGCTGATCGCCGGTGCCCATCCGCGGCTTCCGAAAGGCCGGATCGGCGACCCGGTCAGCCTGCTCGACGTTGCTCCGACCCTCGCCGACCTGCTCGGCCTGCGCGAGCCGGTGCCTTGGCAGGGCCACAGCCTGGCCGCCCGTGGCGGTTCCTCGCTCTTCTTCGTCCAGCGCGGCTGGAGCCTCGCCGAAACCGGCGCCTGGTCCGCCGTCGCCCGGCCGGCCGACGGCAAGGTCGAGCTCTTCGACCGCCGCCGCGACTGGCTGCAGCGCTCGCCCGTCCCGGGCCGCGACCGACTCGCTCTGGCCCTCGCCCGGCGGGCCGAGGCGGCGAGCCGGCTGAACGATTACCTGCTCCGCAACGACCGCGTCTGGCGGCCCCGCTAGCCGCGCACCGCCTCGGCGGCGATCGCCTCGGCCCGGGCGAACAGCGCCGGGTCGACCTCGGCCCCAGACGCCGCCGCATTCTCCGCGAGCTGCTCGGGCCTCGACGCGCCGACGATGGCCGAGGCGACATCTGGCTCCCTCAGCACCCAGGCGAGCGCGAACTGGGCGAGGCTGAGGCCGGCCTCGGCGGCGACAGGCTTCAGCCGCTCGACCGCCTCCAGCACCGGCCGCTGGAGCAGCCGGTCCATCCAGCCGCCCATCTCCTCGCTGGTCGCCCGGCTGCCGGCGGGGGGCGGGCCGTCGGGCCTGTACTTGCCGGTGAGGACGCCCTGGGCCAGCGGCGACCAGACGATCTGCGAGATAC
>DASQJV010000222.1:0-6795 GCA_035630855.1 Allosphingosinicella sp.
GGCTTGCCGAAGAATGTCAGGAAGACCAGGCGCCAGCTGTAGAAACTGGTCAGCAAGGCTGCGAAGACGCCGACTCCGAATGCGAAGGCGCCCATCGTCGTGCCGCTGTGATAGGCGGCCTCGATGATCGCATCCTTCGAATAGAAGCCGGCGAAGCCGAGAAAGCCCGGAATGCCGACCCCGGTGATCGCGAAGGTGCCGATCAGCATGGTCCAGAAGGTGACCGGGATGCGCTTCCTGAGGCCGCCGTAGAAGCGCATGTCCTGCTCGTGATGCATGGCGTGGATCACGCTTCCCGAGCCGAGGAACAGCAGGGCCTTGAAGAAAGCGTGGGTGAAGAGGTGGAACATGGCCGCGCCATAGGCGCCGACGCCCGCGGCGAAGAACATGTAGCCGAGCTGGGAGCAGGTCGAATAGGCGACCACCCGCTTGATGTCGTTCTGGACGGTCCCGACCGTCGCGGCGAAGAAGCAGGTGGCGGTGCCGACCACGGTGACGACGGCGAGCGCGGTCTCGCTGGTCTCGAACATCGGCGACAGACGGCAGACCATGAACACCCCCGCCGTCACCATCGTCGCGGCGTGGATCAGGGCGGAGACCGGGGTCGGGCCCTCCATCGCGTCGGGAAGCCAGGTGTGCAAGCCCAGCTGCGCCGACTTGCCCATCGCTCCGATGAACAGGAGGATGCAAATGAGGGTCATGGTGTCGAAGCGCTGGCCGAGGAAGCCGATGGTCGAGCCCGCCTGGCCGGGCGCGGCGGCCAGGATCTCGGGGATTGAGACGGTGCCGAAGACGAGGAAGGTGGCGAAGATGCCCAGGCTGAAGCCGAAATCGCCGACCCGGTTGACGACGAAGGCCTTCAATGCGGCGGCGTTGGCCGACGGCTTGTGGTACCAGAAGCCGATCAGAAGATAGGAGGCGAGGCCGACGCCTTCCCAGCCGAAAAACATCTGGACCAGATTGTCCGCCGTCACCAGCATCAGCATCGCGAAGGTGAAGAGCGAGAGGTAGGCGAAGAAGCGGGGCTGGCTGTCGTCCTCCGCCATATAGCCCCAGCTGTAGAGGTGGACGAGGGCAGAGACGGTCGTCACCACCACCAGCATCACCGAGGTGAGGGCGTCGACGCGGAGCGCCCAGTCGACCTTCATCGGCTCCGAATGGATCCAGCTCAGCACCGGATATAGCTGGCTGTGCTCGGTGCCGGCGATGAAGCCGAGGAAGATCGGCCAGGACAGGGCGCAGGCGGCGAACAGCGCGCCCGTCGTGATCAGCTTGGCGACCGTGTTGCCGAGCATCCGGTTGCCGAGCCCGGCGACGATCGCCGCCAGCAGCGGCAGGAAGACGATGAGCTGGACGGTCATGCGCCGCGCACCACCTTGCGTTCCCCGGCGAAGGCCGGGGCCCAGCTTCCAGCGCCGGACTGGGTCCCGGCCTTCGCCGGGAAACAAGTGAGCACGTCCCTCACCCCTTCATCTGGTTGATGTCGTCGACCGCGATCGTGCCGCGGCCGCGGAAGTAGATGACGAGGATGGCGAGGCCGATCGCCGCCTCTCCGGCGGCGACGGTGAGGACGAACATCGCGAAGACCTGCCCGACCATGTCGCCGAGATAGGCGGAGAAGGCGACGAGGTTGATGTTGACGCTCAACAGGATCAGCTCGATCGCCATCAGGATGACGATGACGTTCTTGCGGTTGAGGAAGATCCCGAACACGCCGAGCACGAACAGGATCGCCCCCACGGCGAGGTAATGGCCCAAGCCGATCATGATCGGCGTCCCTTCAAACAACGCCCGATCATGACGGCATCCCCGCGAGACGGGAAAACCGTTCGGCCCCGGACCTGATCCGGGGTTGTCGAAGCCCTTCCCTTCCCTTCCGCGCGGCAAGGCGAGGAAGGCCCTTCGAAAGGCTCAGGGCGAACGGTGCGGGGGTCCGGCTCACAGCTTCATCCCCTCGCCGACGCCCGGCTGCATGTTGACCACCGCGTCCTGCGGGCGGCGGCGGTTCTGGTCTGAGACGTTCTGCGGCCTCAGGCCGCTGCGCACCCGGTGGGTGAGGACGATCGCTCCGATCATGGCGACGAGGAGGACCAGCCCCGCGCCCTCGAAGACGTAGAGGTAGCGGGTGTAGAGGATCCGGCCGAGCGCCTCGATATTGGGGAGGTTCGGGTCGGTCGGAGCGGCCCTCGCACCGGCGCCCAGCGCGCCCGCGTTCCAGGCCATGGCGGCGAAGAAGATCTCGACGAGCAGGACCAGGGCCAGGCCGAAGCCGTAGGGCCAGTAGCGGGCCACTCCGGCCCGGAGCGTGGCGAAATCGACGTCGAGCATCATCACCACGAACAGGAACAGCACCGCGACCGCGCCGACATAGACGATCACCAGCAGCATCGCGATGAACTCGGCCCCGAGGATCAGGAACAGCCCCGCCGCATTGAAGAAAGCGAGGATCAGCCAGAGCACCGAATGGACCGGGTTGCGCGACGCGATCGTCATCACGCCGCTGGCGACGACCAGGGTGGCGAAGAGGTAGAAGGCGAAGGCCTCGATCATGACGGCAAACCCGTCATTCCGGCGAAAGCCGGAATCCAAGAACGCAGGCCGAATCCATCACCCGCGATCGGGTGTTCATGGATCCCGGCTTTCGCCGGGATGACGCAGGAGGTGAATCGGGAGATGCTCATCTGAAGACGGCCCGGCGCTTAGCGGTAGGGGGCATCGGCGGCAAGGTTGGCGGCCAGCGCCCGTTCCCATTTGTCGCCATTGGCCAGCAATTTCGCCTTGTCGTAGAGCAATTCCTCCCGCGTTTCGGTGGCGAATTCGAGGTTCGGGCCCTCGACGATGGCGTCGACCGGGCAGGCTTCCTGGCACAGGCCGCAATAGATGCACTTCACCATGTCGATGTCGTAGCGGGTGGTCCGGCGGCTTCCGTCCTCCCTCGGCTCGGCCTCGATGGTGATGGCCAGCGCCGGGCACACCGCCTCGCAGAGCTTGCAGGCGATGCAGCGCTCTTCGCCGTTGGGATAGCGCCGCAGCGCATGCTCGCCGCGGAAGCGCGGGCTCAGGGGGTTCTTCTCGAACGGATAGTTGATCGTCGCCTTGGGCTTGAAGAAATATTTCAGGGTCAGGGCGTGCGCCTTCACGAACTCCCAGAGGAAGAAGGACTTGATCCAGTGCGCGATCATTTGCTGATTTCCTGAAAACGGGCGACCGCCGGATCCCCATACTCCAGCTTGCAATTCCCTATCATCGGTCCGCGAAAATCCGAGCCCATGAGGTTGACGATGGTGACTCGAGCGGATTTCGCCGGGACATCGAGCGATAAGGTCGAGAAAGTCGGCGCTTCCGCTTGCCCCCGTGTCGCGAAGGTCTGCAGTCCGGAACCCGGGGCAGAGCCGACGACCGCCATCCCGGCCGGCCACCCCCATTTCAAGGAGTAAGCGGGCTTTATGGGCAGAAGCCTGGCCGGATCGAAGGTCAGCAGGGTCTGGTTGCTGCCCGCGAAATTATTCCCCGGCTCGCGCTTGATCAGCAGCGCGAAAGGTGTCGTCTCGACGGCCCGCCATTCGGCCGGTGGACCATCCGGGTTCCTCACGTTGCCGACGAGGCAGTCGAAAAGCGTACTGACCTGAGCACCCCTCGGACGAGCGCGATCCGGCGTCATGATCGGGACCGGCCCCACCCTGGCGGGCGGTGGGGACGCCGCGCCTTGCATGAGCAGCGGGAGGATTGCGCCGATCACCAGAAGGCTCCGTAGCGCGCCTGCATCAGCCAGCCCGAGATCAGGGCTACCCAGATCAGCGAGATGGGCAGGAAGATCTTCCACCCCAGCCGCATCAGCTGGTCGTAGCGGAAGCGCGGCACGGTCGCCCTCACCCAGGAGAAGACGAAGAAGAAGAACAGGAGCTTGGCGAGGAACCAGACGATCCCGGGGATGACGTAGAGCGGCGCCCAGTCGATCGGCGGAAGCCAGCCGCCCCAGAAGAGGATGGCGTTCATCCCGCACATCAGCAGGACGTTGCCATATTCGCCGAGCCAGAAGAGGGCGAAGCTCATCGAGCTGTATTCGGTCTGGTAGCCGGCGACGAGCTCGCTCTCCGCCTCGGTGAGGTCGAACGGCGCCCGCGCCGTCTCCGCCATCGCCGAGATCAGGAAGATGACGGCCAGCGGCAGGAAGAGCGGGTTGAAGCCGAAGCCGTTGGTGATCCAGGCGTGGTGGCGCTGGGCCTCGATGATCCCGGAAAGATTGAACGTCTCCGACCAGAGCACGACCGGGACCAGGACGAAGCCGACCGCGACCTCGTAGCTGACCATCTGGGCGGCCGCCCGGAGCGCCGAGTAGAAGGGATATTTGGAGTTGGACGCCCAGCCGGCGATGATCACGCCGTAGACCCCGAGCGACGAGATGGCGAGGAGGTAGAGCAGGCCCACGTTGATGTCGGCGAGCACCATGCCCGGCCCGAACGGAACCACCGCCCAGCCGACCAGAGCGACCGTGAAGGTCAGGATCGGAGCGATGATGAACAGGCCGCGATTGGCGCCCGACGGGATGATGGTCTCCTTGAGGAAGACCTTGAGGCCGTCGGCGAAGCTCTGCAGCAGCCCGAGCGGGCCGACCACGTTGGGGCCCCGGCGAAGCGCCATCGCCGCCCAGATCTTGCGGTCGGCATAGATGACCATCGCCACCGCCAGCATCAGCGGAAGCGCGATGATCAGGATGAAGATCAGCGTCGAGAGGAACCAGCCGAAGCCGTAGCCCAGCCAGGTGCTCTGCATCCAGGCGGTCATTCCGCGGCCTCCTGGAAGCTCTGCCCGTGGAGGATCTCGGCCGAGCAGCGCTGGAGCGTCGGCGAGGACCGGGCGATCGGGTTGGTCAGGTAGAAATCCTCGATCGGATAGACGATCTCGCCGCTCGCCTTCGGCGCCGCCCCGCTGAAGGCGGGCAGCGGATCGACCGCGCCCAGGCCGGCGATTCCGAGCCGCGGCACCTCTGCGGCGATGGCGGCTCGAAGCTGCGCCAGAGTGTCGAACGGCAAGGTTTTGCCGAGGACGTCCGACAAGGCCCGAAGGATGGTCCAGTCCTCGCGCGCCTCGCCGGGCGGATGGACTCCGAACTCGGACAGCTGAACCCGCCCCTCGAGATTGACGTAGGTGCCGTGCTTCTCGGTATAGGCGGCGCCGGGCAGGATGACGTCGGCGTGGCGGACCCCGCGGTCGCCATGGGTGCCGATGTAGATTGTGAAGGTGTCGGCGAAGGCGGCGGTCTCGATCTCGTCGGAGCCGAGCAGGAACAGCGCCTTGAGGCCGCCCGCCCGGTCGCGGACCGCCTCGATGCCGCGCTCCGTCACGAAGCCGAGGTCCAGCGCCCCGACCCGCGAGGCGGCGGTGTGAAGCAGGCTGAAGCTCGCACCCAGCGCAGCGGCGGCGGCGCGGGCGGCCTCATAGGCGCCTTCGGCCCGAAGCGCCCCCATGCCGACGATGACGGCGGCGTTCGACTTGCCGGCGAAGGCCTCTTTGACCGCCTTGGGCAGCCTGCCGAGGACCGACAGGTCGTTGCCGAGCTCGTTCACGGGATAGGTGAGGTCGACGGCGGGGCCGATCCGGAAGACCCGGGCGCCCGCCTTCACCGCCTTGCGGATACGGGTGTTGACGAGCGACGCCTCCCAGCGCGGGTTGGTTCCGACGAGGAGGATGGCCGGCGCCGTTTCGATTCCGGCGATCGTGGCGTTGAAGCGGTAGGCGGCGGGGCTCGAGACGTCGAACCTGGCCCCGTCCTGCCGGCATTCGTGGAGGGTCGAGCCGTAGGCCTCGAGCAGCTTCTTCAGAGCGAAGATCGATTCCAGGTCCTGCAGGTCGCCGGCGACCGCCGCGACCTGATCGCCCGACGCGCCCTGAAGCCGCTGTGCGATCGCCTCGAACGCTTCCTCCCAGCTCGCCGGCCGGAGCTTGCCGTCGCGCCGCACCCAGGGCTGGTCCAGCCGGTTGCGGACGAGGCCGTCGACCGCGTGGCGGGTCTTGTCGTGGGCCCACTCCTCGTTGACGTCCTCGTTGAGGCGGGGAAGCGCCCGCATCACCTCGCGGAAGCGGTGGTCGATTCGGATGTTGGTCCCGACCGCGTCCATGACGTCGATCCCGGGCACCTTGCGAAGCTCCCATGGACGCGCTTCGAAGCTGTAGGGCTTGGAGACCAAAGCTCCCACCGGGCAGAGGTCGACGACGTTGCCGCTGAGCTCGGACGTCACCGCGCCCTCGAGATAGGAGGTGATCTCCATATTCTCGCCGCGGCCGACCGCGCCGATCTCCTCGACGCCGGCGACCTGCTCCATGAAGCGGACGCAGCGCGTGCAGTGGATGCAACGGGTCATGATCGTCTTGACCACCGGGCCCATATATTTCTCGGTCACCGCGCGCTTGTTCTCGGCGAAGCGGCTGTGGCCGCGGCCATAGGCCATGGCCTGATCCTGAAGGTCGCACTCGCCGCCCTGGTCGCAAATCGGGCAGTCGAGCGGGTGGTTGATGAGGAGGAACTCCATCACCCCTTCCCGCGCCTTCTTCACCATCGGCGACATGGTGACGATCTCCTGGCCGTCGGCGGCCGGGAGCGCGCAGCTCGCCTGCGGCTTGGGCGGCCCGGGCTTCACCTCGACCAGGCACATCCGGCAATTGCCCGCGATCGACAGCCGCTCGTGATAGCAGAAGCGCGGAATCTCCTTGCCCGCCAGTTCGCATGCCTGGAGCACCGTCGCGCCCTGCGGCACTTCGATCTCGACACCGTCGACCTTGAGCTTGGGCATAGGA
>DASQJV010000223.1:0-5294 GCA_035630855.1 Allosphingosinicella sp.
TTGAGCTTGCTTTGCTCGAGAGTGCCGAAATAATTGGGGTTTTGAAGCAGCAGCGACCGATAGCGGCCACGAATGTCGATCAGCTTGTCGATGGTCGATTCCGAGGCAGCTGTCCTCTTGTCCGTCATGGAAACCTCCCCAGGCTTGGCTGTGCTACATGACGCAACCCGGCAGCTCCTGCGCTAAGCAGAAGGTGCTGCTGGCAACGATATATATTGCTACGTAACTTACGCTTCTCTTTGTCATGGCCAAAGAGCAGTCGAAACCAATGCGGAGTCATTTACGGGTAATTATATCGACAATGGTTATATCTGCCGGAATATGCTGAAATATAGGCGATTTTTGCTTCGCCTGCTGGCGGGGCCGGTCCGGCGATGCCGCGCTCCGGCGCAGCGCCGGCGAGACGGGCTTCGGCGCTTGACGATTGCCGCCAACGGTCACCACCCTATGCGCGTACGCGTAAAGGGACTGCAGATCGTATGAAGCTCGTCGTCGTCGAATCGCCCGCCAAGGCCAAGACCATCGAAAAATATCTCGGCACCGGCTACCGGGTTCTCGCCTCCTACGGCCATGTCCGCGACCTTCCGCCCAAGGACGGCTCGGTCGATCCCGACGACGGCTTCGCGATGGAGTGGGAGACCTATGCCGACAAGGCGCGGCAATTGAAGGCGATCACCGACGAAGCGAAGAAGGCCGATACTTTGATCCTCGCCACCGACCCGGACAGGGAAGGGGAGGCGATCAGCTGGCACGTCCAGGAGGTGCTTCGGAAGCGCAAGGCGCTCCCCGCCGACGTCGAGCGGGTCACCTTCAACGCCATCACCAAGGCGACGGTCACGGAAGCGATGAAGCATCCGCGGGCGCTCGACGAGGATTTGATCGACGCCTACCGGGCCCGCCGCGCGCTCGATTATCTGGTCGGCTTCACTCTCTCCCCCGTCCTCTGGCGCAAGCTTCCCGGAGCCAAGTCGGCCGGCCGGGTCCAGTCGGTGGCGCTTCGCCTCGTCGTCGACCGCGAGCGCGAGATCGAGCTGTTCCGCGCCCAGGAATATTGGAGCGTCACGGCCCTGATGGAATCGGACGGGCAGGAGTTCCTCGCCCGACTCGCCCGCTTCAAGGGCGAGAAGCTCGACCGGCTGTCGATCGGCGACCAGGGCACCGCCGAGGCCGCCAGGGCCGCGGTCGAGGCGGGCCGCTTCTCGGTCGCCTCGGTCGAGACCAGGCCGCTTACCCGCAACCCGCCGCCGCCCTTCACCACCTCGACCCTCCAGCAGGAGGCGGCGCGCAAGCTGGGGTTCGCCGCCAGCCACACGATGCGGATCGCCCAGGCGCTCTACGAGGACGGCTCGATCACCTACATGCGCACCGACGGGGTCCAGATGGCTCCGGAGGCGGTCTCGGCGGCCCGCCGCGCCGTCGCCAACCGCTTCGACGCCGGCTATGTGCCGGACAAGCCGCGCCATTACGAGACCAAGGCCAAGAACGCCCAGGAAGCCCATGAGGCGATCCGCCCCACCGACTTCTCCCGCGACCGCGCCGGCTCCGGCGACCATGGCCGTCTCTACGAGCTGATCTGGAAGCGCGCTTTGGCCAGCCAGATGGCCTCCGCCAGGCTCGAGCGGACCACCGCCGAGCTCACCGACGGAAGCGGCCAGACCGGGCTTCGCGCCACCGGCCAGGTCGTGCTCTTCCCGGGCTTCCTCGCACTCTATGAGGAAGGCCGCGACGACGGCGAGGACGAGGAATCCCGCCGACTGCCCCGGCTCCGCGAGGGCGACGCCCCGGCCAAGAAGAAGGTCATGGCCGAGCAGCATTTCACCCAGCCGCCGCCGCGTTACTCGGAAGCGAGCTTGGTCAAGAAGATGGAGGAGCTCGGCATCGGCCGTCCCTCCACCTACGCCGCGACCCTCCAGACCCTGAAGGACCGCGGCTATGTCGAGCTGGAGAAGAACCGCTTCGTGCCCTTGGAGAGCGGCCGCCTCCTGACCGCCTTCCTCGAGCGCTTCTTCGAGCGCTACGTCTCGTTCGACTTCACCGCCCATCTCGAGGACGAGCTCGACGACATATCGGGCGGCCGCGCCCAATGGCAGGCGGTGCTCGAAGCCTTCTGGAAGGACTTCAAGCCGAAGACCGCCGAGATCATGGAGCAGCAGCCCTCGGCGATCACCGCCGCGCTCGACGACTTCCTCTCGCCCTGGCTGTTCCCCGACAAGGACGACGGAACCGACGCCCGCCTCTGCCCGGCCTGCGGCGAGGGACGGCTCTCGCTTCGCGGCGGCCGCTTCGGGGCCTTCGTCGCCTGCTCCAATTATCCAGAGTGCAAGTTTACGCGGCGCTTCGGGCAGGGCGGCGAGGAGGGCGGCGCGGACGAGGGGCCGGAAATCCTCGGCAAGCATCCTCAGACCGGCGAGGAGATCAGCCGCAAGACCGGACGCTTCGGCCCCTATATCGAGATGGGCCAGGGCAAGGACGCCAGGCGCGCCTCGATCCCCAAGGATTCCGGCGACCTCGACCTCGACCTCGCGGTCCGGCTGCTGTCGCTGCCTCGGACCGTCGGAGTCCATCCGGAGAGCGGCAAGCCGATCACGGCCTCGATCGGCCGCTACGGCCCCTATCTCGCCCATGACGGCAAATATGCGAAGCTCGGCTCCACCGCCGAGGTGTTCGAGACCGGGATGAACGCGGCCGTCGTCAAGCTCGCCGAGGCCGCGGCCGGAGGCGGCCGCGCCCGCGGTTCGCGCGAGCCGCTCAAGGTCCTTGGAGCGCATCCGCGGACCGAGCTCGAGATCAGGCTGATGGAGGGCCGCTTCGGCCCCTACGTCACCGACGGCACCACCAACGCCACTCTCCCCAAGTCGCTCGCCCCGGACCAGCTGACGCTCGAGGAAGCCGCCCAGCTGATCGACGACCGCGCCGCCAAGGGCCCGCCGGTGAAGAAGGGCCGGGGCCGCAAGCCCGCGGCGAAGAAGCCGGCCGCGAAAAAGGCGCCGGCGAAGAAGAAGGGCTGATGCGGCGAAGCTGGACCCTCGTCGGGATCGGGGTCACCGCCGAGCTTCTGGCGCTGGTCCTGTGGGCCTTCATCGGCCCCTACGAGGCCCTGTTCTGGCCGTTCGTCTCGCTTTCTGTCCTGGCCGCCCTCGGCGGGGCCTGGATCGTCCTCGCGACGATGTTCGACCTCACCTTCCACCGTCCGCGCGGCGAGCGGGTGCGGCCGGTTCGGGGCTTCGACCTGGTGCTTGGAAGCGGTCTGTTCGTCCTCGCCATGCTCCAGCTTCGCGACGCCCTCGGTCAGCTTCCGGCCTGATCTCCGCAAGCGCGGCAGCCCGGGTCCCTGGCGATCCTCAGCGTTCGCATCGCCGGCGCCAGGCCGTCGAAGACATGGACCTTGCCCGCGGCCTCCTCGCCGAAGCCGGCGATCTGCCGGATCGCTTCCATCGCCGCCCAGCTTCCGGCGATCCCCGCGGCGGCTCCGAGCACTCCCAGCTCGGCGCAATTGTCGCAATCGTCGGAATCGAAGGCGTCGCCGACGAAGCAGCGGTAGCAGGGCCGGCCGGGCTCCCAGCCGCGCCAGGTGCCGACCTGGACCTGGAACATCCCGATCGCCGCAGAGACGAGCGGGATGCGAAGCGCGGTGCAGGTGTCGGAGACGACGAGCCGGGTCGCGAAATTGTCGCTTCCGTCGATGACGACCGCGGCTCCGCTGAGAAGCGCGACGGCGTTGCCGGCCGTCAGCCGCTCCCTCGCCTCCGTGAAGCGGACATCGGGGTTGAGCCGCTTCACCGCCTCCCGCGCCACTTCCACCTTGGGCCGGCCGACATCGGCGGCTGCGAACAGGATCTGGCGCTGGAGATTGTCGAGCGAGACGATGTCGTCGTCGATCACCTTCAGCCGCCCGATTCCGGCGGCGGCGAGATACTGGAGGGCGGGACATCCGATCCCGCCGGCGCCGACCACGATCACCGCCGAATCGAGAAGCCTCAGCTGGCCCTCGCCGCCTATTTCCCTGAGGACGATATGGCGGGCGTAGCGGTCGAGCTGGTCGTCGGTCAGGGTCACCGCCCGGTCGAGCCGAAGCCGCCGGCGCCCCGTTCGGTCGAGTCCAGCTCGTCCACTTCGCGGAAGGCGGCCCGAAGCACGGGGGAAGGAACGAGCTGGGCGATGCGCTCGCCGCGGCGGACCTCGAACGGCTCGGCGCCGAGATTGGCGAGGATCACCTTCACCTCGCCGCGATAGTCGCTGTCGATCGTCCCCGGCGTGTTGAGGCAGGTGATGCCGTGCTTGAGGGCGAGGCCCGAGCGCGGCCGGACCTGCACCTCGTAGCCGGCGGGGATGGCGACTGCGAAGCCGGTCGCGACCGCGTGGCGTCCGCCCGGGGCGAGGGTCAGGTCCTCGGCCGAGACGACGTCGAGGCCGGCGGCGCCGTCGCTGGCGTAGGAGGGGAGGGGGAGGCCTTCGCCGTGCGCAAGCCGTTTCAGCTCTATGTCGATCATCGCCCTTCGTCTTTCCCCAGTGCCTCCGCGATCCGTTCGGCAAGGCGCCGGGCGACCTCGCTCTTCTCGGCTTCTTCCCAGCTCTCGACGCCGTCGGCCGTGATCAGGTGGACCCGGTTGCGGTCTCCGCCCATCACGTCACCCGACACGTCGTTGGCGACGATCCAGTCGCATCCCTTGCTCGCCCGTTTCGCTTCCGCGACCTCGACGACATCGTCCGTCTCGGCGGCGAATCCGACCAGCAGGCGCGGCCGGCGCGGGCTCCGCGCCAGGGCTGCGAGGATGTCCGGGTTGGGCAGCCAGCGCAGGGCGGGCGCCCCGGCCGCTTTCTTCAGCTTCGAGGGCGAGGGATCGACCCGCCAGTCGGCGACGGCGGCGACGAGGATTGCCGAATCGGCCGGCAGCGCCGCTTCGATGGCGGCTTCCATCTCGCGCGCCGTCTCGACGTCGACCCGCTCGACCCCGGCCGGGGTGGCGAGCGCGACCGGCCCGGCCACCAGCGTCACCCGGGCCCCGAGCGCCGCCAGCGCCTCGGCGACGGCGAAGCCCTGCTTGCCCGACGACCGGTTGGCGATCACCCGCACCGGGTCGATCGGCTCGTGGGTCGGGCCGGCGGTGACGATGACGTGGCGGCCCGCCAACACCCCCGTTCGGCCTGAGCCTGTCGAAGGCCCTTCCTTCCCTGTTTCCGGGCCTGAAAAGGAAAGGGCTTCGACAAGCTCAGCCCGAACGGAGAGTTCAGTTTCGATCGCGGCCAGGATCCGCTCCGGCTCGGGCAGCCGTCCCGGCCCATATTCGCCGCAC
>DASQJV010000224.1:0-2196 GCA_035630855.1 Allosphingosinicella sp.
CCGGATGGAGGAACAGGCCGCCGACCTCCGAGCTTCCCTCGAAATCGGTGCACAGGGTCAGCATCTCGGCGCGGAAGGTCTTGCCCAGCTCCGGCGAGGTCTGGGTCATGGTGCTGATCCGGTAGGAATAGAAAGGCTCGACCATGCCGACCCGGCTGAACACCTGGCAGGTGCCGCGCACCTGTCCGGTCTCGGCATTTTCGAGGACGAACACGAACAGATCGCCGTCCGGGCTGCCTTCCTCGTGCGCGAACGCCTCCTCCGAGCGCGCCAGCTTGGCGACCAGAGCGCCCTTGTCGGGAGGAAGGTTGGTGAAACCGCCGCCGGTCAGCTTGGCCATCTCGTAGATCGCCTGGAAATCGGCGTTTCGCGCCGGCCGCACCCTGAAGCTCACAAACCCTCCCCTTGCGCCAGCCTCAGGATGGCGAGGGCGGACAGGCACGCCCGCTCGGCGAGGCTCTCGACGATCAGATATTCGGAATCCGAATGGATCGCTCCGCCGCGGACTCCCATCGTGTCGACCACCGGCACTCCGCAGGCGGCGATGTTGTTGCCGTCGCAGACCCCGCCCGAATCGCGCCGGCCGATCGTCTGGCCGAGATCGGCGCCGCAGCGCGCGACCAGGGCGAACAGCCGCTCGGCCGCGGGGTCGACCGGCTTGGGCGGCCGCCCCCAGCCGCCATGCATATTTATGCACACGTCACGCCTGGCCGAAACCTCCGCGACCGCCTCTTCGAGAGCGGACTGGGCCCGCGCCTGGTCGGCGAGCGTCGCGGGACGCATATTTATGCGCAGGACCGCATGATCGGGCACGACGTTGTTGGGCCCGCCGCCGTCGATCTTCGCCGGATTGACGCTGAGCCCCTCCGATTTCGCCTCGGCAAGTCGAAGCGCCAGCTCGGCCGCCGCGAGAACGGCGTTGCGGCCCTCCTCGGGGTTGCGGCCGGCATGGGCGCTTCGGCCGGTCACGATCAGCGAGAAATTGCCGCTTCCGGGCCTGGCGCCGGCGAGGGTTCCGTCCGGGAGGGCCGACGGCTCGTAGGTGAGCGCCGCCCGCTTGCCGCGCGCCGCCCCGGCGATCAGCGCGGCGGACCCCGGCGAGCCGACCTCCTCGTCGGAATTTATGACGATCTCATAGCCAAAAGTTGCAGAAACCGGCGATCTTTCCACCGCCTTGAGCGCCGCCAGGAGCACGGCGAGCCCGCCCTTCATGTCGGCCACTCCAGGCCCGCCGAGCACGCCTTCGTCGCGCCAGAACACGTCCTGGAAGGGATGGTCGGCCGCGAACACCGTGTCCATGTGGCCGGTGAAGAGAAGCTGCACCGGCGCCCGGGGCCGGACCGCGAGATGGAGGTTGCGGCCGAGCTGGACCGGAAGCCGATCGCCGGAGGCGGTCACCGAATCGACCGGAGCGGGCTCGCGAAGGCCAAGCTCTCCGGGAAGCGCGGCAAAGGCGTCGGCGAGGAGCCCGGCGACCTGGCCGAGGCCGACCAGATTGTGCGAGCCGCTGTTCACCCCCGCCCAGCCTTCGACCTGGGCAAGCATCGGCTCGCCCGCGACCCGCTCAACCGCCGCCGCTTCGTCATTGGTAAGGCCACGCATCGGCCAAGCCTTAGCCGACGGCGAGCGGCGATGTCACCACCGGGGTAGGGAGATCGGCACACGCAGAACATAGCCTGAACTCGAAAGCCCGTCATCCCGGGCTTGGGGGCCTCAGAGCCGGTCGCGGAAAGCGGCGAGGACGTCTTCGTAGAGCGTCTTCTTGAAGGGCACGATCATCGCCGGGAGGTCGGCGGGGTCGGCCCATTTCCAGGCCCGGAACTCGGGGTCGGGGGTGGCGATGTCGACGTCCTCGTCGGTGCCGAGGAAGCGGGCGAGGAACCAGGTCTGGCGCTGGCCGCGCCACTTCTTCTTCCAGACCTTGCCGATCAGCTCCTGCGGAAGGTCGTAATAGAGCTCCTCGCCGTGGCGGGCGAGGATCTCGACGAGGTCGGGGCGGATTCCGGTCTCCTCCTGGAGCTCGCGGAGCGCCCCGTCGAGCGGCTCTTCGCCGGGGTCGAGGCCGCCCTGAGGCATCTGCCAGGCCTCGAGCGTGCTGTCGAGCCGCTGCCCGACCCACACCTTGCCTTCCGCGTTGACCAGCATGATGCCGACGGCGGGACGGTAGCCGGCGTCGGTCATGGCCGAACCTCCTTC
>DASQJV010000225.1:0-4233 GCA_035630855.1 Allosphingosinicella sp.
CGCCTCTACGCGGTCGACGATAAAGGAGCGCTCGTCGCCTCGGAGATTTTTCCGCGCGACCCCGCCGCCGGCTATTGCGTGCAGCAGGAGCCGCTGGCGGTCGAGAGAGGGCTGCCGGCGGAGGACATGTTCTCCACGCAATCCCTTGATCGAAGCTTCGCAGCGACCCGTTTCCAAGCTGCGCCCCGAGCGCCTGTCGGCGATCTGTGGCTCGGAGAACGGCGCTGCGTCGGAGTCGGCGACTAGGCCGTGCGCGATCCCGGGCGCGCCTTCCTCGCCCTGATCCTCGTCCAGGCGGCGCATTCCGTCGAGGAATATGCATTCCGGCTCTACGACGTGCTGGCGCCTGCGCGCTACGTGAGCTCGCTGTTCGGGGTCGACCGGCAGATCGGCTTCGTCCTCGCAAACGGGGCGCTGGTTGCGTTCGGGCTGTGGTGCTGGGCGGCCCGGACAAGGCGGGGCCGGGGGCGGGGCCTGGCCTGGTTCTGGGCGCTGATCGAGATCGCCAACGGGGTCGCGCACATGGCGCTCGCGGCGATGGCGGGCGGCTATTTCCCGGGCCTCGCGACCGCGCCGCTCCTGCTCGGCCTGGGGGTTTGGCTGGCTCTGAGGCTGAAGCGGCTTGCCTGATGTTGCGTGATTGGCCGGGCGCCGTTGCCGGGCCGCCGCCGCCGCTGCACATTGCGGCAATGCGGCTTCCCATCCTCCTGCTGGCGCTCGCCGCCGCCGCCCCGGCGCCGGGCTGGCACGTCGTCCCCGGAAGCTTCGAGCCCGGCCGCCAGCCGGACGGGAACAGCGTGTTCATCGAGGCGCCGGAGGGGCTGATCCTCGTCGATACCGGTCGGCATAAGGAGCATCAGGAAAGGCTTCTGGCTTATGCCCGGGCGCGGGGAAAGCCGATCGCCGCGATCGTCAACACCCACTGGCATCTCGACCATGTCGGCGGCAATTCGGAAGTTCGGGCGGCCTATCCGGAGGCGCCGGTCTACGGCAGCGCAGCGGTCGAGGGGGCGCTGACCGGCTTCTTCCCGAACAGCCGCAAGGGGGCCGAGGAATTCCTGGCTTCCGGGCAGGCGAGCCCGGAGCAGGAGGCGGAGATCAGGGGCGATTTCGCGGCGATGGGGGACGTCGCCGCGCTTCGAGCGACACGGCCCGTCACCCGGTCCGGCAAGGTCCGGGTCGCCGGCCGGCCGCTCCGGCTGAACCTCGCTTCCTTCGCGGCGACGGAGGGCGACGTCTGGGTCTATGACGAGCGCTCGAAGCTCCTCGTCGCGGGCGACCTCGTCGTCGGGCCGGTGCCCTTCTTCGATACCGGCTGTCCGGAAGGCTGGCGCAAGGCGCTGGGGGAGATCGCGGCGACCCCGTTCGAGATCCTGATCCCGGGCCACGGCGAGCCGATGACGAAGCTTCAGTTCCTGCAGTGGCGGACGGCGTTCGGGAATTTGCTGGACTGCGCCGTGACCGACAAGGACAAGTCGGCCTGCGTCGCCGGCTGGAAGCGCGACGCGGCCGCCTTCATTCCCGCCGGCGACCGGCGGATCGACGGCATGATCGGCTATTATCTCGATACAAGGCTGCGCGCGCCTTATGCCGAGCGGGAGAAATACTGCCGGCCGCTTCATTGACCCGTCATCCCGGCGAAAGCCGGAACGTCGGGGAGACCCGCCGAGACTTTTCCGGCCTGAGGTCCCGGCTTTCACCGGGATGACGGTCAGGCGGCGACCGCCTCGAGCGCGGCCCGAACCCGCGCCATGTCGTCGGCGAAAGACCGGCGCAGCGCCTCCTCGTCCAGCCCGGCCCGCTCCACCACCATCGGCATCGACAGGCCGATTCGCAGGGTCGCGCCCCAATTTCCGTCGGCCAGCCGGACGCATTTGACGGGCTGGCCGAGCCGGACGCCGTGGGCGAGCATCGCCTTGTGCCAGCGCGCGGAATCCTCGAACGTCGCTCCGCCGCCATATTCGCCGAGGTCGAGGGTGGACAGGGTGCGCATCTCGATCGGGTGGGTGTCGGCCGTCTCCTTCTCACCGGGCGCATACGGCGCGACCCGGTGGGCGGCGCTCTTCTCGATGATCTCCTCGCGCACCGACTGGTGGAAGCACAGGATGATCCGGGTCACCTCCTCGAGGTCCAGCCTCTGGAAGCGCTCGAGCTCGAAGATCGAGGCCTCGAGGCGGAGCAGGAGGCCGGGATTGGCGCTGTCCTCGAGCGCTTCGGCGCCCGGCCAGCCTTCCGGCCATTCGCCGCGGCGGAAGACCGTCGCCAGGCCCGGCGCGAGCGGAGCGGAGCGCTCGCGATAGCGGCGGGGGACCAAGGCGAAGCCGCTGAACGGGGGGCCGCCCATGAACTTCGAGCCGGTGACGAAGACGATCGCCCCGCGCTCCAGATAGTCGGCGATGGCGGGGCTGGTGATCCGGGCCTGGCAGGCGTCCACCACGAATGTGACGGAATCGCGATTCTTCGCCACTATTCGGTCGATGTCGTCCAAAGACGGCAGGATCAGCCCCGTCTTCGAGCCGTGGACGGCGTGGACGAGGACATGGCGGCCCTCCGCCTCGGACTGGGCGATCGCAAGCTCCATCCGGGCCGCGATCTCGGCCGAGGGACGGGCCCGGCCGTGGCCGTCGCGGACCGGGACGTCGACCAGCTCGACATGGGTCTCGCCGAGGCCGGGGACGGGGTCGCCGGGCGTCGTCGCCAGCCCGAGGGCGGTCTCGTTCGCGAAATAGCGGCCGTGCGCGGAATGGATGCAGCCGCTTCCGACCTCGTCGGCGCCGAGGAGGATGTTGTGGGTGCCTCCGCTTCCGCGTCCCGCGGCGCAGGCGAGGGCGACATATTCGAGGTCGGTTCCGGACGGGGCGAAGACGATGTCGACATCGGCGGCGACGGCATAAGCGCGGCGGATCCGGCCGCGAAGGGCCTCGAGCCGCTCCGAATAGTCCCGGCCCGACAGGTTCGGCCCGATCCGGGCGAGCAGGGCCTCGACATGGGCGAAGGCGGGGGCGGAGACGTCGTTCGCGGTCGACGAGGCGTAAGCGAGCACAGCGCTCGGCCGAGGCGCGGAGTAATAGCGGTTGAGGCCGGTGTCGGGCCTCAGGATTATCCGGGCGTCGCCGCCGGTGGTCATCAGCGAGACCGCGGCGCTTCGGATCGGGCTATGGGCAGTCACAGGGTTGGCCTTCGCTGGCGACGGCACTATGTCCGCCGCGCCCCTCCCTGAAAGGCCAAGTCTCGCGTGTCAAACCTCCGTCCGCTCGTCATCCCGCCCGAAGCCCGGGAGCGCCTGCGCATCCTGTTCATCGCCAAGCACGCTTTGTGGGAGGGCGGGCTCCATCCCGAGGACGGCAACCACGCCCTCTATCATGTCGAGGTTCGCGAGATTCTGAAGGGACTCGGGCTCAATCTCGAGCTTGCGAACCGCTATGAGGCTTTGTTCGAGAAGCCCGACGTCGACTTCGTCTTCCCTTTGCTCAACCGCGGCGGCTTCCTCAACAGCGAGATGATGCTGCCTTTGCTCTGCACCCGGCACGGCATCCCCTTCCTGGGCGCGAGCCCGATCCTTCGCGGAATGTCGGACGACAAGCATCTCACCAAGATGGCGGCCGCCGCCCGCGGCATCCCGACCGCGCCCTGGGCGATCTACCGCCGCGGCGCTCCGGTCGATCGGGCGCGCTGCCCCGAGGGCGAGCGGCTGGTGATCAAGCCCAACGCCTCGTCGGCGAGCTGGGGCGTCCAGGACGCTTACGACTGGGCCGGGGTCGAGGCGGCGGTCGCGAGCATCCACGCCGAAGGCCATGACGCGATCGTCGAGCCCTTCCTCAACGGAAGCGACGTCGAGGTGCCGGTGATCACGATCGGCGGCGAGCCGGTGATCATGCCGATGATGCTGTTCGAGCAGGCCGATCCCTCGCACCTCAGGACCTATTACGAGAAGCGCGACCTGGTCGACCGGAGCCAGAAATACCAGCTGGTCGAGTTCGACGACCAGGAATGGATGCCCGTCATCGCCGATTACACCCGCCGGATCGCCGAGGAGTTCAGGCCGTTCGATTACGGCCGCTACGAGTTCCGCTTCGACCGGGAGAGCGGCCAGGTCGTGTTCCTCGAGGTCAACCTCAACGCCAATCTGTGGTCCCAGAAGGTCTACGGCCGCTCCGCGGCGCTCGCCGGGTGGAGCCAGGAGCAGCTGATCGAGACCATCCTGGCGGAGAGCCTGAGGCGGCACGGGCTGCT
>DASQJV010000226.1:0-4127 GCA_035630855.1 Allosphingosinicella sp.
AGGCTGGCGCTCAGCCCGCTCGACCTCGAGCGCCGCTTCGGATTGATTGGTGGCGACATCTTCCACGGCAAGATGGGCCTCGACCAGCTCTTCTCCGCCCGCCCCATGCTGGGCCACGCCGATTACCGAATGCCGCTCGCGGGGCTCTACCTGTGCGGATCGGGCGCGCATCCCGGAGGCGGGGTGACGGGCGCGCCGGGACATAATGCGGCGCGGGCGATCTGGGCGGACCGCAGGAAGTGGCGCTGAATATCCTCCCTATGCAAAGCATGGGGAGGATTATTTGCGCCTTTTGTACCGGATCACCCAGCTGTCGGCCCAGCTCCCGTCCGCCTGCCGAGCCTGCCAGCGCCAGGTGAAGCTGTCGGGCTTCACGTCCTGCCAGATCATCCGCGAATACACCTGCTTGGGCCCTTTCGGCTCCACGGTGACGAGCTCGAAGCTATAGGGCCGGCCTTCGACCGGGCCGCCGATCAGATTGATGTAGGCGCCGCCGCTGTCGACCCAGGTCTGCGCCCACTTCTTCTTGGCCGGATCGTACATGCTGTGCGACGCGCCGACATAGCCGATGTCGGCCTGCTCGAAATGCTCGGCGATCACGCAGTCGCCGAACTCGTCGCGGGTGATCCGGTTGGTCGCGCGCCCGGTCTTGCCGCCGGGGAGCGCGAACTCCGCGTCCCATTCGCCGACCCAGAAATCGAGCTGGCGATATTCGGCGGTCGAGCAGGGCGGCGGCGGGGCAGGCGTGGCGGGCGCAGCTGAGGCGACGGCAAGGGCGATGAGCATGGCGGGTCCTCCCGCTACCATTTTAGTCGATTGCCGGTCGACTTGACATCTCCTCCCCGGAACGGGGAGGGGGACCATGCGAAGCATGGTGGAGGGGCCGGAGGCGCCGTCGACCCCTCCACCGCGCTTCGTGCGGTTCCCCTCCCCGTTCCGGGGAGGAGCAGGAGAGAGCTCATGAAGACCCGCGCCGCCATCGCCGTCGCCCCCAACAAGCCGCTCGAGATCCACGAGGTCGACCTGGAAGGGCCGCGCGCCGGCGAGGTCCTCGTCGAGATCATGGCGACGGGCGTCTGCCACACCGACGCCTACACGCTCGAGGGCAAGGACAGCGAGGGCATCTTCCCTTCGATCCTCGGCCACGAGGGGGCCGGGATCGTCCGCGAGGTCGGCGCGGGCGTCACCTCGGTCGCGGTCGGCGACCATGTCATCCCGCTCTACACGCCCGAATGCCGCCAGTGTAAGTCGTGCCTCAGCCGCAAGACCAATTTGTGCACCGCGATCCGCTCGACCCAGGGCAAGGGCGTCATGCCCGACGGCACCAGCCGCTTCCGCCTCGGCAGCGAGACCATCCACCACTACATGGGCTGCTCAACCTTCTCGAACTTCACGGTGATGCCGGAGATCGCGGTGGCGAAGGTCCGCGAGGACGCGCCGTTCGACAAGATCTGCTACATCGGCTGCGGCGTGACGACCGGGGTCGGCGCCGTGATCTGGACGGCGGGGGTCGAGCCCGGCGCCAACGTCGTCGTCTTCGGCCTCGGCGGGATCGGCCTCAACGTCATCCAGGGCGCCAGGCTGGTCGGCGCCAGCCGCATCGTCGGCATCGACGTCAACCCGGCCAAGCGCATCATGGCCGAGGCTTTCGGAATGACCGACTTCATCAACCCGGCCGAGATCGGCATCGACAAGGTCGTGCCCGCGATCCTCGACCTCACCGACGGCGGCGCCGACTACAGCTTCGACTGCACCGGCAATACCGACGTGATGCGCCAGGCGCTCGAATGCTGCCACCGCGGCTGGGGGGTGTCGACCATCATCGGAGTCGCCGAAGCCGGCCGCGAGATCGCCACCCGCCCGTTCCAGCTCGTCACCGGCCGGGTCTGGAAGGGCAGCGCCTTCGGCGGCGCCCGCGGCCGGACCGACGTCCCCCGGATCGTCGACTGGTACATGGACGGCAGAATCGCGATCGACCCGCTCATCACCCACACCATGCCCTTGGAGGACATCAACCGCGCCTTCGACCTGATGCACGCGGGGGAGAGCATCCGGAGCGTCGTGCTGTACTGAGAGTGAAACCGCGCAAACACCGTTCGGGCTGAGCCTGTCGAAGCCCTCCCTTTTCTTTGAAGAAAGCCCTTCGACAGGCTCAGGGCGAACGGAGTGGGTGATGAGTCTCGAGACGATTTCCTCCGCCAAAAGCTTCGGCGGAACCCAGCTCGCCTGCCGCCACTCCAGCCGCGAGACCGGCACCGACATGATTTTCGGCATCTACCTTCCGCCGCAGGCCGAGGCCGGCGATCCGCTCCCGATCCTCTGGTTCCTCTCAGGCCTGACCTGCACCCACGCCAACGTCGTCGAGAAAGGCGGCTACCAGCGGGTCTGCGCCGAGCTCGGCCTGATCCTCGTCGCCCCCGACACGTCCCCGCGCGGCGCCGACGTCCCCGACGAGCCCGATTACGATTTCGGCCAGGGCGCCGGCTTCTACGTCGATGCGACCGAGGAGCCCTTCGCGAAGAATTACCGCATGGCGAGCTACGTCACGGCGGAGCTGCCCGACCTCGTCGCCGCCCATTTCCCCGCCGACATGGACCGCCAGGGGATCGCCGGCCACTCGATGGGCGGCCACGGCGCGCTCACCCTCGCGCTGGGCAATCCCGGCCGCTACCGCAGCGTCTCCGCCTTCGCGCCGATCGTCGCCCCCGGCCAGGTTCCGTGGGGCGAGAAGGCGCTCGGCCGCTATCTCGGACCCGACCGGGCCGCCTGGCGCGCCCACGACGCCGTCGCACTGATCGAGGACGGCGCCCGGGTGCCGGGCCTGCTCGTCGACCAGGGCACCGCCGACAGCTTCCTGGAACGGGAGCTCAGGCCCGCGCTGCTTACCAGCGCTTGCGAAAATGCCGGGCTGCCGCTGACTCTGCGCATGCAGGAGGGGTACGACCACAGCTACTTCTTCATCTCGACCTTCATGGAGGACCATCTGAGATGGCATTTCCAGAGGCTGCGCAGCGGGCGAGACTGAAATGACGTTCAGCCGCCGCGCCTTTCTGCAGGCGGCCGCGGCGATGGGCGCCTCGCTGGCCTGGGCCGGACCAGCCCGCGCCTCGCGCTCGAAATGGAGCGAGCGACGCGATCTCTATCCCGAGGGCGTCGCCTCGGGCGATCCCGCGCCCGACGGCGTCATCCTGTGGACCCGGCGCCCGTTCGCCAAGGGCGAACGGGAGATGCTCACCGTCGAGGTGGCCGAGGACGAAGCCTTCCGCCACGTCGTGGCCCGGGCGCCCGCCCCGGTCTCGGCGGCGGCCGACTGGACCTGCCGGGTCCTCGTCGGCGGACTCAGGCCGGCGCGCACCTACTGGTACCGCTTCACCGACGGGCAAGGGAATGGCAGCCGGATCGGCCGGACGATCACCGCGCCCGCCGCCGACGACCCGCGCGCCGTCAACTTCGCCTTCGTCAGCTGCCAGGACCTCAACGAAGGCAAGCTCAACGGCTATCGGCGGATGATCTTCGAGGACGAACGCGCGGCCGCCGGCGACCGGCTCGGCTTCGTGCTCCACCTCGGCGACTTCATCTACGAGGTCGTCCAATATCCCGAAGAGCAGAAGACGCGCTTCGACCGCACCATCTACGAGGTGGCTCGGATCTCCGACGGCGGCAAGGTCGGCAAGTTCCATTATCCGCTCACTCTCGACGGCTATCGCGCCATCTATAAGGGCTATCTCGCCGATCCGGACCTTCAGGACGCGAGGGCGCGCTGGCCGTTCGTGGCGATCTGGGACAATCACGAATTCTCCTGGCAGGGCCGGCAGAGCATCCAGCAGGCGGGCGGCCCGCCCCGGCCGGGACAGAGGCTCAAGGTCGCCGCCAACCAGGCATGGTGGGAATATCTGCCGTCCCGTTGCAGGAAGGCCGGCGGACCCTCGCTCGACCGGTTCGATCCGCCCGCGGTGAAGGATGTCGAGATCGAAAGCTGGGACGAGAACGGCCTCGGCGACGAGCCGAACAATCTCGCCGCGATTAACAGCCTCATCGCCTACCGCGCGCTGCGCTACGGCAAGCACCTCGACCTCATCGTCACCGATCAGCACAGCTACCGAAGCGCCGACCCGTTCGGCGACCCG
>DASQJV010000227.1:0-4692 GCA_035630855.1 Allosphingosinicella sp.
TGGTTCCCGCACGCTTCCAGCGCCTTGAGGAAGGCGCCGCGCCTCTTGTCCGACATCCTGGCCGTCATGCCTCCGCCTCCCGGTCGTCCTGAGCCTGTCGAAGGATCATCCCGGCCGTCATCGCTCTGCCCTCCCGCCCGCTCATCCCGGGCCCGTCGAGGGATGAGAACAAAAGAGGATAACATGGGGCGGAAGGGGCGTATCCTTCAATCTCGCGACGGCGGCACCGGGGAAGCGCCGCCCGACAGGGTGTTGGGCCGGTCAGGCTCGGCCGGGACTCCACCTTCGTCGGGATCGGGACCCTTGCGGCTTCTCATCGGGCGCAGGAAGGGCGATCTGACGACCTCGCCTCTGTCGCGAGCCGCGACGGCGGCATCCCAGGCCTTGATCTGACCGCCGACGAGCCGACGAAGAGTCGTTCGTTCAGGGTCATTCCCTCGAAGTCCGACGCCGCATCGCCGGTCATGGCTTCCACCCGCCCGACCGCTCCTCGTCCGGAAAGGAGGCAAGGCATCGGCTCGCGCAGCCGCGGACCTCGTCCCAGCGCGGGTCGCCGAACAGCGCCTCGCGAGTCCAGAAATCGGCATTGCGTTGCCCGCTCCAATGCAGAAGCAATTCGTTCAACGGCCTGGCGGCCTCGATTTCCGCCGGCGTGATCTCGCCATATTCGAGCATGTGGCCGGCGGCGCCGTAAATATCGTCGAGCTCCAGCGCCAGCTCGTCATTGCCATAGCCGGCCGCGCTGCCGCCGCCGGTGAGAGGCTCGAAGATGCGATCCAGATAGGCGGCCTGCTCCTCGGCCGGAGCGGCGAGGTTGGCGATGGCCTGCCTGAGCTGCTGGTAACGGGTCGGCATCCGGCAAGGGTAGAGGGCGCAAAGCGGCCGGCCAAGAAAAAGGCCCCCGGTCGCCCGCGAGGCCCTTCCGTTTTCCTCCGCTCGTCATCCCGGACGTGAACCGGGATCCCCCTTTCCTCCCTGAAAAGAGAAGGTGGATGCCGGATCAAGTCCGGCATGACGGGGTTGATTCCAATCGTCGTCGCAGGTCAGGAAGGCGAGAGCGAACTCGGGCTCGGGCCGTCCCCCTTCAATCCTCGAAGTCGAGCGCCGCCGCCGCGCCGCCGGAGAGGGTGTTGGGCCGGTCGGGCTCGGCCGGGACTCCGCCCTCGTCGGGATCGGGACCCTTGCGGCTTCTTCTCCGGCGCAGGAAGGGCGACTTGCGGAGCAGGTCGAAGCCGGGCGTGAAGGACCGGCCGCCGGCGTCGCGGCGGAGCTTGCGCGGAGGGCGATCCGGAGTCGGCACAGGGAATAATACCATCGCGGCGCCCGAATCCCAAAACGGACCGGCGGCGGGGTTCAGGGCCGTAGAAGGATGAACGGTTTGGCCGGGCTATGCTGGCAGGACCATCTCTTCGAGTCCCATACGCACACCTGCAGGTACGCGGCTGGGCGGCTGCCGAAGACCTCCGGCGAAGGAATACGATATGTAATCCTGGCACGTGCGCGACGATCCAGCTGGGTCATCTCGACCCACCCGCGCGAGGGATAGGCGTCGCACTCGGACGACGCGAGAATCTTGCTCGGGTCTTCCGGCAGCGAAGCGAGGATATATTGGGCGCAGAATACGCCCCCTCGCGAATCTTGGGCGAATGTGCGGTCCTCGCTCGTCGGCACGTCGGCGGCGCTGATCCCCGCCCCGTTGCCCCATTTCCCGTTCTGGTCGCCGTCGACGAGCACGCTGAACGTCCAGCCCGCCGGCAGGTCGGCGGAGAAGTCGACCCGACCGCCGGTGATTTCGTAACGAACGGAGACGTCGCGCCCGGCATCCTGGAACATTATCCCGCCGGCATCGCCGACGGGCGGCGAAGCGGCGGCGGCCAGCAGCCCAAGAAGCATCATTCCCATCGCCCGATCATGGCGCCCGGCCGGCATTTCCGCAAGCTCAGGCCCGCTCTCCGGCGACGGCGGCTCGTGAAGTAGACGGTGACAGGATAGTTTACCCCCCGGTAGCCCGGCCCGCCGTCCCGGCAGAGCGCCCGGTAAACGTATAGGGTCACTGTTTAAGGCCGGCCCCTTGGCGGCTCCGCGTGATATCATAAAAAAGGCCCCGCGGTCGCCCGCGGGGCCTTTTCCGTTTTCCTCCGCTCGTCATCCCGGACCTGATCCGGGATCCACCCTTTCCACCTCTCGAGGAAGGAAGCAGGTGGATGCCGGATCAAGTCCGGCATGACGGGTTGGGATCAGTCGTCGTCGCGGGTCAGGAACGCGGGAGCGAATTCGGGCTCGGGGCCGTCGTTGCGCTCCGGACGGTCGTCGCGCTCGCGGCGCGGGCCGCGGTCGCCGCGGTCGGAACGCTCGCCGCCGCCACCCTCGCGCGGGCCGCGGTCGCCGCCGCCCTCGCCGCGCGGGCCGCGGTCGCGTCCGCCGCCTCCGTCACGGCGCGGGCCGCGATCGCGGCCGCCGCGGTCGCCGCGGTCGCCGTCGCGGCGGGGGCCGCGGTCACGGTCGCTGCGCTCGCCCCTCGGGCGCTCCTCGCGGGGAGGACGGGTGTCCTCCAGCTCCTCGCCGGTCTCCTGGTCGACGACTCGCATCGACAGCCGCACCTTGCCGCGCGGGTCGATCTCGAGGACCTTGACCTTGACCTCCTGGCCCTCGCTCAGCGCATCGGCGACGCGCTCGACGCGCTCGTTGCGGATCTCCGAGACGTGGACGAGGCCGTCCTTGCCGCCCATGAAGTTCACGAAGGCGCCGAAGTCGACGAGGTTGACGACCTTGCCGGTGTAGATCTTGCCGACCTCGGGCTCCTCGACGATGCCCTGGATCCAGCGGCGCGCCGCCTCGATCTGGGTCAGGTCGGACGAGCTGATCTTGATCACCCCCTCGTCGTCGATATCGACCTTGGCGCCGGTGGTGGCGACGATCTCGCGGATGATCTTGCCGCCGGTGCCGATGACGTCGCGGATCTTGGCCTTGTCGATCTGCATCGTCTCGATCCTCGGCGCGTGCGCCGAGAGCTCGCCGCGGACCTCGCCCATCGCCTTCGCCATTTCGCCCAGGATGTGGGCGCGGCCCTCATTGGCCTGGTCGAGGGCGATGCGCATGATCTCCTCGGTGATGCCGGCGATCTTGATGTCCATCTGGAGCGAGGTGATGCCCTTCTCCGTTCCGGCGACCTTGAAGTCCATGTCGCCGAGATGGTCCTCGTCGCCGAGGATGTCGCTGATCACCGCGAAGTCCTTGCCCTCGAGGATCAGGCCCATGGCGATCCCGGAGACCGGGCGGGTGATCGGAACGCCGGCGTCCATCAGGGCGAGGCAGCCGCCGCACACCGTCGCCATCGACGAGGAGCCGTTGCTCTCGGTGATGTCGGAGAGGATCCGGATCGTGTAGGGGAAGTCCTCGTGGCTGGGCAGCACCGGGTGAAGCGCCCGCCAGGCGAGCTTGCCGTGGCCGACCTCGCGCCGCCCCGGGGCGCCGAAGCGTCCGACCTCTCCCACCGAGTAAGGCGGGAAGTTGTAGTGGAGCATGAAGCGCGAGTAGCTGAGCCCCTCGAGGCCGTCGATCATCTGCTCGGCGTCCTTGGTTCCGAGCGTGGTCGTGCAGATCGCCTGGGTCTCGCCGCGGGTGAAAAGCGCCGAGCCGTGGGTGCGGGGCAGGAAGCCGACCATCGCCTCGATCGGGCGGACGGTTTTCGTGTCGCGGCCGTCGATGCGCACGCCTTCCTTGAGGATGGCGCCGCGGACGATCTCGGCCTCGAGCTTCTTCACGAGCTTGAGGGCGCCGAGATAGCCGGCGGGGTCGCTGGCCTCCATGTCGGCGAGGCCTTCGCGGGCCTTGGCCCGGGCCTCGTTGATCGCGGTCTGGCGCTGCTGCTTGTCGGTGAGCTTGTAGGCGCTCGCGAGGTCCTGGCCGATGAGGCCGCGGAGCTTCTCCTTGATCGCCTTGGTGTCGGCCGGCTCCTCGAGCTCCCAGGGCTCCTTGGCGGCCTGCTCGGCCAGGCGGATGATGCCCTGGATGACCGGCTGGATCGAGCGGTGGGCGAACATGACCGCGCCGAGCATGACGTCCTCGGACAGCTCCTTGGCCTCCGATTCGACCATCATCACCGCATTGTGGGTGCCGGCGACGACGAGGTCGAGCTCGCCCTCCTTGATCTGGTCCTGGGTCGGGTTGAGGATATAGTCGCCCTCGGCATAGCCGACGCGGGCCGCGCCGATCGGTCCCATGAAGGGGATTCCCGAAAGCGTCAGCGCCGCGGAAGCCGCGATCATCGCGACGACGTCCGGCTCGTTCTCGCCGTCATAGCTCATCACATGAGCGATGACCAAAACCTCGTTGTAGAAGCCTTCCGGAAACAGCGGCCGGATCGGCCGGTCGATGAGGCGGCTGGTGAGAGTCTCCTTCTCGGTGGCGCCGCGCTCGCGCTTGAAGAAGCCGCCCGGGATGCGCCCGGCGGCCGAGAATTTTTCCTGGTAGTGGACGGTCAGCGGGAAGAAGTCCTGCCCTTCCTTGACCGAGCGTGCGGCGGTGACGGCGCACAGAACAACAGTTTCGCCTAGCGTCGCCATCACGGCGCCGTTGGCCTGGCGGGCGACACGGCCCGTTTCCAGCGTGAGGGTCTGGCCGCCCCACTGGATTTCTACTTTCTTGGTATCGAACATTTGGTTTCCTTCACTCCGCGCGCCAGATGCGTGC
>DASQJV010000228.1:0-4109 GCA_035630855.1 Allosphingosinicella sp.
CACGGCTCAGGTCGTCCACCTGACCCATGATCGTCGCCAGCGCGGAACCGCCGCCGACGTCATGGCTACGCCGTGACGGCAGCTTGCCACCGTCCAACAGGGCCTCGAGCGCCACCCGGCCGCGGGCCACCCGGCTCTTGATCGTGCCGACCGCGCAGCCGCAGATCTCGGCCGCTTCCTCATAGGCGAAGCCGCCGGCGCCGACCAGGATCAGCGCCTCGCGCTGCGGCTGCGGCAGATGGAGGAGGGCGCGCTGCATGTCGGTGAGCTCGACGTGCCGGTCCTGGCTCGCCGGCGCCGCCAGCATCTTCGAGGCGGTGATCTCGTCCCACTCGCCCTTGAAGCGGGCGCGGCGCATCTGGCTGAGGAACAGGTTCCTCAGGATGATGAAGGTCCAGGCGCGCATGTTGGTGCCGGCCTGGAAGCGCTTCCGCGCCGCCCAGGCCTTGAGCAGCGTCTCCTGCACCAGGTCGTCGGCGAGGTCTCGGCTGCCCGAGAGCGAGCGGCCGAAGGCGCGCAGGTGCGGAATGACCTGCGCGAGCTGGTCCTTGAACTCGTCGTCCGGCAACGGCGCCCATTCCACGCGCGGCGTCTCGTTGTCGTCCTCGTCCGATTCCGGCTGCTGTACCAAGCTGCCCCCGTTATACGCTGTGCTGATTTCGGTCACGCCGTCCGGACGGGCCGAAGCCCCCCTCTGTTCTGTCAAGGATGTAAGCCTCTACTTCCAGATAAACAACAAGAGGGCAAAGACGATCAGTACAAGTCCTAAGGATATCGGCAAAATATAACGCGTCATGTGCGGGGTCGCCCCCGCTCGTGCGCTCGTCGTGTCGATATGCTGCTCGCGCTCGTCCATGATCCCTCGGTTCCACTCGTTATGTGGGCGCAACGCCCGCTGCCCGGGCGGGTTCCGTGAGCGGCCTCAGGCCGGCAGGGTGGCGCTGTCGAAGAACAGGGCCTGGGCGATCGCCGCCTTCACCGTCGAGCGCTGGAACGGCTTGGTGATGAGGAAGGTCGGCTCGGGCCGCTCGCCGGTCAGGAGCCGCTCGGGGAAAGCGGTGATGAAGATGACCGGGACCTGGAACTCCTGGAGGATGTCCTTGACCGCGTCGATTCCGCTGCTGTCGTCGGCGAGCTGGATGTCGGCCAGCACCAGGCCGGGGCGCCGCGCCATCGCCTGGGCGACCGCCTCGTCGCGGGTGACCGCCACTCCGGTCACCGAATGGCCGAGGTCGCGGACGATCGTCTCGATGTCCATGGCGATGATCGGCTCGTCCTCGATGATCAGCACCTCCGCCCGGGTCTGGCGCTCGATCTCGGCGAGCGCCTCGGCGACCAGCTGCTCGACGTCCTCGGCCGAGGCCCCGATCAGATAGCCGGCGTCCTCGGGCGTGAAGCCCTCCATCGCGGTCAGCAGCAGCGCCTGGCGCGACAGCGGCGTGATCCGGGCGAGGCGCGCCTTGGCGATGTCGGCGGGATTGTCCGAGTCGAGGCCTTCGGGATCGTCCTCGATATTGGCCGAGGACCAGATGGCGTGGAAGGTCCGGTAGAGTCCGACCCGGGGATCGACGTCGCGCGGGAACTCGCCCGGCGCCGCGACGATCGCCTCCAGCGTCGCCTTGACGAAAGCGTCGCCATGGCCCTGGGTGCCGGTGAGCGCGCGCGCATAGCGCCTCAGGAAGGGAAGATGCGGCGCGAGATCCTGACCAAGCGACATGTTCGTTTCGACTCCTGTTCGATTCGGGTCCTATTGAGGTTGTGCCCGCGCATTGCAACCACCGTTCAAGTGGGTGCACTACTGCGAACAGGAGGAATTTTCGGCCCGGCCCGCTCCTCACGCGGCATTGGAACCAATCAACGAGTTTTTTGTTTCCACGGCGACTGCGGGCCATTATCTGGCCGCGGGGTGGGTCCTGCGCATTCGGTCGGCTTGATCGGCGGCCGTTGCGGATGCCGGTTGCAATGAGCGGGCGCGCTTTCAGGCGTCGCGAGGGGTAGAAGATTTGAGCTTCGAGAACGAGAGCGATCGCCGGCGCAAAACCGATCCCACCCTTCCGGCCGATAGCGAAGACATGCCCAGAAGCCGCAAGCGCCGCAGCCCCAATTCCGAGATCGGCCAGGCGCTGCGCAAGGCCTATAGCGACGCTGTGGACGAGACCATTCCCCCGGAAATGCTCGATCTGCTCGGCAGGCTGGGCTGACGGGTGCAGCACGCTGAAACGAGACCGTTCGGGCTGAGCTTGTCGAAGCCCCTTCCTTGTTCGTCCGCTCCTTTTCAGCGCGCCAGAAGGAAGTAGATGGGCTTCGAAGAGCTCAGCCCGAACGGTTCGGGGGGTCCACCTGATAGGACTTTTGTTTAAGGGCCGCCGCTCGGCGGTATCGGAACGGCGTGGCGACTGAAGCGAAAGGCTGGCTGGCATCCCGCTTCGCCCGGCTCTCGACCGGGCTCAAGATGGCGCTCATCTTCAGCGCCGCGCTCTTCCCGCTCGGCCTGGTCGCGATCCTGGTCTCGATCCAGAGCGCCGACGAGAAGAAGGCGGATCGCCGCGAGGAGACGCTCTCCCGGCTCCAGCTCAAGGCGCAGCGGCTGAACTCGACCTTCTCGCGAAGCGTTCTCACCATCAACACCGCCAGCGTCGCCATCTCGCTCACCCCGCAGGGATCGCGGGTCTGCGAGACGACCCTCCGGCAGCTCGAGCAGGGCCCGGTGCGGGTCCGCTACGCCCTCTATGCCCGGGACGGCGGCCTTCGCTGCGCAAGCGCCGGCTTCGCGCCCTCGGCCGCCGTCGCCCGGGCGCGGCGGTCCGGAACCGTCGCCCGGATCCGCGACGACGGCGCGGCGCTCAGCCTCTTCGTCTTCGGCGAGGGGGGCCAGCTCGAAGGGATCGCCGAATATAGCCGCCAGGCCCTCAGCGACCTCACCTACATCCCGGGCACCAGCCGCGACTTCAACCTCGACCTCAGCGAGGGACCGAGGCGGATGGTGCTCCGCTCCGACTTCAAGGGCGGCGCTTGGCGGCAGCAGGTGGCGGGCACCGAATCGGTGGCCGGGAACCAGCTCGAGCTCAGGATCCTCCTGTCGGCGGTTCCGATCACGTTCGCGGACGTGCTTCTAATCCTCCTTCCGGTCCTGATGTGGGTCTTCGCCACGGCGATCGGCTGGCTGATCCTCAACCGCCTTCTGCTTCGGCCGCTGGCCCGGATGGAGCGCGCCGTCGCCGCCTACCGGCCCGGCGACGCCGGGCTAGCGCTCCCCCGGGTCGCGACCCCGGCCCGCGAGATCCGGGAGCTTGGCGAGGCCTTCAACCGGGCGGTGCGCACCGTCGTCCATCACGAGGCCGAGCTCGAAGCGGCGGTCGAGCGCCAGACCAAGCTGGTGCGCGAGGTCCACCACCGGGTGAAGAACAACCTTCAGGTCGTCGCCTCTCTGCTCAACATCCATTCGCGCGGCTCGCCCAACGAGGAGGTCGCCGCGGCCTATGCCTCGATCCAGCGCCGGGTCGACGCGCTCGCCGTCGTCCACCGCAACCATTTCGCCGAGCTCGAGGAGAATCGGGGAGTCGCCCTGAAGCCGCTCATTTCCGAGCTTGCCGCCAATTTGCGCGCCACCGCTCCGGCGTCGGCGATCGGAATGGGCATAAGGCTCGGCCTCGAACCTTATTACGTCACCCAGGACGTCGCCGTCTCGGTCGCCTTCCTGATCACCGAGATCGCGGAATATGCGATGCTGTGCGGCGCCGGAGCGGTCAGCATCGTCCTGACCGGAGAGGACGCGGCCCCCGGAACCGCCCGGCTCGCCATCGAATCGGACAGCCTTCGCCCCGACGCCCCTTGCCAGGCGATGTTGAGCGAACGGTTCGAGCGGATCGTCACCGGCCTCTCCCGCCAGCTCCGCTCGACCATCGACCGCGACCTTGAAGCCGGCCGCTACACCCTCGCCGTGGCGGTGGTCGACAAAGCGGAGAGGTAGGGCGTCAGAACTCCTCCCCGCGATTTCGCGGGGAGGGGGACCGCGCGAAGCGCGGTGGAGGGGTCCTGCCGGATCACCAGAGCGGCGAGCGTCTGGATGGCGCCTGTGTTCGTCACCCGGGGGAGGAATTAGCGGCTGC
>DASQJV010000229.1:0-5922 GCA_035630855.1 Allosphingosinicella sp.
GCTTGACGTCAACGCCGTCGCCGTGGACACAGCGGCCGGGGGGTTTTGCGTTGAAGCGCATGGGGATGAAGGGGGGACGGAAGGCCGCGCTCGCCGCGGGTGCGGCCCTGCTCGGGCTCGCTCCACAGGCCCTCGCCGCCCAGGCCCCCGCCGAAGAGCCCGAGACGGTCGAGGCGCTTCGCGACCTGTCGATCGAGGAGCTGTCGCGGATCGAGGTGCGCTCGGCCTCCAAGCAGGCGGAGCCGATCGGCCGGGCGCCGACCTCGATCTTCGTCGTCACCGCAAGCGACATCGCCCGCTCGGCGGCGACCTCGCTTCCCGAAGCGCTCCGGCTCGCCCCCAACCTCCAGGTCCAGCAGCTCGACGCCCGCCAGTTCGCGATCACCTCGCGCGGCTTCAACGGCGCCGAGAGCTCGAACAAGCTGCTCGTCCTGATCGACGGCCGAAGCGTCTACACGACCCTCCATTCCGGGGTGTTCTGGGAGCTCCACTCGCCGCTGCTCGAGGACATCGCGCAGATCGAGGTGATCAGCGGGCCGGGCGGGACTCTCTACGGGCCGAACGCGGTCAACGGCGTGGTCAGCGTCGCCACCCGCGACGCCCGCGAGACGCCGGGCGGGCTGGTCCGGGTCACGGCGGGGCCGGGCGAGCGGACGCTGGGGCTTCGCTACGGAGCGGGGCTCGGCAAGTCGGGCGCGGTGCGCTTCTACGCCAACGGGCTCGAGCGCGAGGACATGCCGGCCGGCCCGGCGCCCGACACCAACGATTCCTTCTCGGGCTGGCAGGCCGGCTTCAGGGCCGACGTCGGCCGGGGCGCCGATCATTTCACCCTGCAGGGCGACATCTTCGACACCGACATCGACACCCTGCCGGGCGACGGCGACCGGGGCCACAATCTGCTCGCCCGCTGGACCCATGATCTCGCCGCGGAAAGATCGCTCCAGGTCCAGGCCTATTATGACGAATATCGCCGCCATTCGCTGCTCGTCACCGATTCCCTCCGGACCTTCGACGCCGAGGCCCAGCTCAACGCCCGGCTGGGCTCCCACCATCTCGTCCTGGGCGGCGGCCTGCGCACGACCCGGGATAATTTCGTCAATAATCTGAACGGTTTCCATCTCGAACCTCAGAGCCGGCGGCTGTGGGTCGTCAACGCCTTCGCCCAGGACAGGATGGCCCTGACGGAGGAGCTCGACCTCATCGCCGGCCTCAAGCTCGAACGCTCGTCGTTCAGCGGGGTCGAGCTGCTTCCCAACCTCAGGATCGCCTGGCGGCCGAGCGGTCGGGCGACCCTGTGGGGCGCCGTGTCGCGCGCGGTGAGGACCCCCTCGCGGATCGACCGCCAGCTCGTCTTCCTGCCGCTGCTCGCGGAGGCGGCCGATTTCGAGAGCGAGAAGCTGATCGCCTTCGAGGCCGGCTATCGCGGCCGGCCGGGGCCCTCGACCACCCTCTCGGTCTCGCTCTTCTACAATCTCTACGACGACATCCGGACCACCGAGTTCACCGGCAACCCGCTCCCGATCCGGCTTCGCAACAGCCTGAAGGGGCGGACCTACGGCGCCGAAGCCTGGCTCACCCACCAGCTGTCGGGCCGCTGGCGGGCGAGCCTCGGGGCCGCCGCGCTGGGCAAGGACTTCCGGCTCAAGGACGGAGCGGTCGACCTCGCCGGCCGCGCCTCGCTCGGCTCCGACCCCGACTGGCAGCTGATCGCCCGCTCGCAGCTCGACCTGACCGACCGGCTCCAGCTCGACCTCGGCCTCCGGGCGGTCGACGATCTCGGCGCGAGCGGGACCGGCGGCTATGTCGAGGCGGACGCCCGGCTGGCGTGGCGGGTCTCGGACCTGATCGAGCTCTACGCCGCGGGCAACAACCTGCTTCACGAATCCCATGTCGAGAGCGACGACACGACCCGGGCGCAGCGCATCGAGCGAAGCGTCCATCTCGGAACGAGGCTGCGCTTCTGATGGGCGGCGCCGGCATCGCGCTCTGGCCTCCCGGACCGTCATGCCGGGCTCGACCCGGCATCCATGGACGCCGTCTCGCGAGAACCGGCGGCTTGCCTGTTCATGGATCCCGGATCAAGTCCGGGATGACGGTCTTGGCGTCGCTCCGGCTCCGCGGCCTGCTCCCCGCGGCGCTGGCCCTGCTCGCAACGTCCGCGCCGGCGGCCGCTCCGCCGAGCGACGTCGCGGTCAAGGCGGCGTTCCTGACCAAGTTCCCGGCCTATGTGGCCTGGCCGGCGGCGGCCCGGCCGAGGCCCGGCGCCCCGCTCCACATCTGCATCCTCGGCGGCGATCCGTTCGGCCGGCTGATCGACGACGCCGCCCGCGGCCAGCAGGTCGACGGCCATCCGCTCCAGGTCCGGCGGCTCGCCGCGCCCGGCCAGGCCGGCGGCTGCCACGTCGCCTTCGTCCAGGGCGGAAGCGCCGTCCTCCAGGGGCTCCGCGGCAAGCCGGTGCTCACCGTCACCGACTCCGGCGCCGAGGGCGGGATGATCCATTTCGTCATCCACCAGGGCCGGGTGCGCTTCAACATCGACGAGGCCCAGGCGGCGCGAAGCGGGTTCGGGATCAGCTCGCGCCTGCTCGGGATCGCCCTCGCCGTCCGGCAGCGGCCCTGATGCGCCCGGTCACCCGCCTCGCCGACCGCTGGCCCAACGTCCCGATCGCCGCCGGGGTGATGGCCCTGCTCCTGCTCGCCATCGGACTCGCCGTCATCTTCCAGAACGAGAGCGCCTATCGCGAGCAGAAATTGCGGGAGACGACGATCCAGGCCGACATCCTCGCCGCGAGCGTCACCGCGGCGGTGGATTTCGGCGATTCCGCCACCGCCCAGGAGGCGGTCGACGCGCTCCGGGTCAACCCGCAGATCGACGCCGCCGGCGTCTACGACCGGGACGGAGCCCGGTTCGCCGGCTACGAGCGGCGCCCGGGCGCACTCCCCGAAGCGGCGAGCACGCCGCGGAGCGGCGCCAACATCGTCGCCGCCTTGGTCCCGGTGATGCGCGGCGGCGAGCGGATCGGAAGCGTCTATCTGGGGGCGATGCGCGAGCCGGTCTCCCGCCGGCTGACCCGCTACGGCTTCATCGGCCTGCTCATCGTCATGGCGGTGCTGGTCGTCCTCATCCTGGGAATCTCGCAGACGGCGCTGAGGCGGGCGAAGCGCGAGCTCGAGGCGCGGGCCGAGGCGCTGAGCGGCGCCTATGCCGAGCTCCAGGTCCAGGTCGAGGAGCGCGCCCATGCCGAGGAGCAGCTGCGCCAGGCCCAGAAGATGCAGGCGCTCGGCCAGCTCACCGGCGGGATCGCGCACGATTTCAACAATCTGCTGACCGTCATCCAGGGCTCGGCCGACATCCTGCGCCGGCCCGGGATCGCCGAGGCCAAGAGGATCCGCTTCGCCGAGGCCATCGTCCAGACCGCCGGACGGGCGGCCGCGCTGACCGGCCAGCTGCTCGCCTTCGCCCGCCGCCAGCCGCTCAAGCCGGAGGTGATCGACCTCAACGCCAAGATCGAGGGCATGACCGACCTGCTCGACCGGACGCTGGGCGAGCGGGTCGAGATCAGGACCGACCTCGCCGACGGCCTGTGCGCGATCGAGGTCGACCCGGCGCAGCTCGAATCGGCGATCCTCAACATCGCGGTCAACGCCCGCGACGCCATGCCCGACGGTGGCGCCCTAACCCTCCACACCGGCGAGGCCGAGCCGCTCGCCGACGGGCGCCAGGCGATCTTCGTCGCGGTCAGCGACAGCGGCATCGGAATCGACGAGGAGCTGCTCGGCCGGGTGTTCGAGCCCTTCTTCACCACCAAGTCGGTCGGCAAGGGCACCGGCCTCGGCCTCAGCCAGGTCTACGGCTTCGCCGCCCAGACCGGCGGCGACGTCAAGGTCGAGAGCGTGGTCGGCCAGGGCACGACCGTCACCCTGATCCTCCCCTGCACCGAGCGCACACCGGCACCGGCGGGTCCGGAGCCCGAGGCCGGGCGGAGGCACCGCACCGGCCGGATCCTGCTCGTCGACGACAATGAGGAGGTCGGCGCCTTCGCCGAGACCCTGCTGACCGAGCTCGGCCACGAGGTGACCCGGGCCCGAACCGGCCCCGAAGCGCTCGACCTCGCCCGCGCCGGCGGCTTCGACGCGGTCTTCACCGACGTCGTCATGCCGGGGATGAGCGGAATCGAGCTGGCCGACGCGCTCGCCCCGATGATTCCCGATATCCCAGTCGTCCTCACCACCGGCTACAGCGACGAGATCAGCCGGGCCGGCGGGTCGGGCCGGCCGGTGGTGTTCAAGCCCTATCGGCTGGAGACCCTGGCGAACGTGCTCGACGCGGTGCTGGCGCCGCGGGGGGACGGAACTTAGCTCCTCTCCCGCTTTTCGCGGGAGAGGGGGGACCCAAGCCGAAGGCTTGGGGGGTGAGGGTCTTGCCGACTCAGGAGTACAGACCCTCACCTCCCATCGCTTCGCGATGGGCCCCTCCTCTCCCGTAAGGACGGGAGAGGGGCCTTGCGTTCAATGCCCCGCGTGCGCTCCTGCCGCCGGCCCGCGCCCGCGCATCTGGCGGATCTCGGCTTCCTGGGAGGCGATGATGGCCTGCGACATCTTCCGAAGCTCCGGGTCGCGGCCGCTCCTGAGATAGGCCCGGGCCATCTCGACCGCCGAGAGGTGGTGCGGGATCATCAGGGCGGTGAAGTCGCGGTCGATGTCGCCGGTCATCTGGACCGAGTTCATCTCCGAGTGCATCCGGTCCATCGCCGCCATCATTTCCGCGGTCTCGGCGGCGCCGGGATCGGCCTTGCCGGCGGCGCCGTGATAATGTTCCGAGCTCCGCCAGAAGGCGCCCGGAGGCGCGCCCGACGAGGCGCCGTGCATCGGCCGGGCCGATTCGGGGCGGAGCAGCGCGGCGAGCCGGCCGCCGGACTCGTGATAGATGAGCCGGTGCATGCCGGCATAGGAGATCATCGTCACCGCCAGCGCCGCGGCGATCCCGAGCGGAACGAAGAAGGTCGCCCGGCGGTCGCGCGGGGTGACCTCCAGGTCGAGCGACTGCTCGCGGATCGGATCGGCGAGGATGACGAGCAAGGAGGCGAGGATGGTGGCGTGGCCGATCAGGTCGACCCGGCCGAACGGATAGACTGCGGCGAACATCAGCAGGAACAAAGCGGCGGCGGAGAGACGGCGGACCAGGGGCGTCCAGAGCAGCCCGAAGCCCAGGGTGAACTCGGCGACCCCGGCCATGGTCGTATAAGGGCCGAACGGGATGCCGAAGGCGAGGAACGGCTTCTCCTCGAGCAGCGGCAGGAACCACTGCGGGTACATGAACTTCTCCATGCTCGACCACATCAAGGCGAGGGCGATCCCCCAGCGCAGGATCGCGAAGCGGCGGTCGTGCCAGCGGCCGTCGGGGAGCCCGGACAGCAGGAGGTAGCCGGCGAGGCCGAGGCCGAGCGCGAGATAGTCGAGCAGGTGGAACAGGTCGTAGTCCCTGAGGGTCAGGGCCCAGAGCAGGACGATGGCGAGCGCGGCGAGCGGCCGGGTGCGCCGGGGGATGACGAGCAGGGCGATGACGATCTGGGCCCAGGGCACCCAGCCGGCGCCGGTCTTGAGCTCGGGGGTGAGATAGGTTCCGCCGACCGCGAACAAGGCGACGAAGAAGGCGGCGAGGACCGCGATCAGGAAGGAGTCGGCATTCTCCCTCAGCGGCCGGGTCGCCCGGTCGAGGCCGCGGGTGGCGGCGAGGCCGGGCGCGCGGCGCTCGACCAGGGTGGCGACCAGGAAGAAGAAGAGGACGAGCCCGACTCCGAGCCAGAACCAGGGCAGAGCCAGCGTCGTCCACACCGGCACCGGCTCGGCGGCGACCTCATAGGCCTCGAACCATTTGACATGGGCGGAGGCCGCGGTGGCGGCGAGGAGGAGGAAGAGGGT